>CANQCH010000036.1 GCA_947589165.1 uncultured Bacilli bacterium | reverse complement strand
AGAAACATTAGTATTATTATAATCACACTTATTACAGTTTTTTTCTATAAAACGGAATTCCAAATAAAAATCAACGCATTATTTTTTTATGTGTGTATTTTTAAAAAAATAATTTGATTATGTGGTATAATAAATTTAACTTTAAGGAGGCATTATGAAAGTAATATTACTTAAAGACGTAAAAAAACAAGGTAAAAAAGATGATATCCTAGATGTTAGTGATGGCTATGCCAATAATTATTTAATTAAGAATGGTTTGGCGGTACCTTATTCCAAACGGAGTAAAGAAATACTCGATGGGGAAATAAAGGTTCGGGAAGATGCCGAAGCGGCAAAGGTTGCCGAATTTATGGCCATCAAGGAAAAGCTGGCTAATCAAGAACTTATCTTTAAAGTTAAAGTAGGAAAAAATGATCAAGTTTTTGGCACAGTTTCTAGTAAACAAATAAGTGAAAAGTTAAAAGAAATGGGATATAAAATAGATAAAAAAGCGATCAAAATCGATTTTCCTATTGCCAGTTTAGGTACGACTAATGTGGAAATTGAGTTGCATAAAAAAGTTAAATTTATAATAAAAATTGTGTTAGTTAAGTAGGAGGGATTATAATGGCACGCAAAATGCCCCAAAATTTAGAAGCCGAAATGAGTGTTTTAGGTGTAGCTTTTATTGATAAAACGGCAGTTAATAAAATTGTAGAAGAAGTTGTACCTGACATGTTTTTTGATGATCGGAACCGCTATATTTTTAATGCTATTAAGGGCTTACATGATGCGAATGTACCTGTCGATTTAACTACCATTAAAAATGAATTAGATAAAGAAAAAAAATTAAATACGGTTTCCATTGAATATTTAGGAGAAGTTATTGATTCGGTGGTCACGACGGCCAATTTAGATTATTATATTGGCATTGTTAAAGACTTTGCGATTCGGCGTAATTTAATTACGACGGCCACGGATATTGTGACTGATTCTTATGATAATGAAGATTTAAATTATTTATTAGACAACGCGGAAAAGAAAATAAATAGTATTGTCCATTCTCGGAGTGTAGGTGACTTCTTACCAATTCAAGAAGTTTTACGTCGGGCCCAAGAAAAATTAGAAATTTTATTTAAGAATAAAAAACCAATCACGGGTTTAGAAACCGGTTTTGTCGATTTTGATAAAATTTCCACCGGTTTTCAACCAGGCGAAATGATTATTTTGGCTGCTCGTCCTGGGATGGGTAAAACTAATCTTGCTTTAAATATGGCTACCTATGCGGCATCAACGACTAAAAAAGCTATTGCTATTTTTAACTTGGAAATGCCGGCGGAAATGTTAGTTAACCGGATGATTAGCTCAGTTGGCCAAATTGATGCTTATAAACTACAAACGGGAAAAATGAATGATAACGATTGGAAGCGTTATAATGAAGCTTTATCCCAACTTGCCGATACCAATATTTATATTGAAGATAACGCGGGAGCAACGGTCCAAGAAATTAGAGCTAAATGTCGCCGGCTTGCCAATTCGGAAGAAGGGTTAGCTATGGTTATTATTGACTATTTGCAATTAATTAATAGTGGTTATAAACGTTATGAATCACGGCAAGTGGAAGTATCTGAAATTTCGCGGAGTTTAAAAACCATGGCGTTAGAATTAAATGTGCCCGTTATTGCTTTAAGTCAATTATCGCGGAGTGCGGAAAAACGGGAAAGTAATCAACCAATGTTAGCTGATTTAAGAGAATCTGGTTCTCTTGAACAAGATGCCGATATGGTTTTATTTATTAACCGAAAAGACTATTATGAAAAGGCGAAAGATGTTAACCAAAAAATTGTACCGGCCGAACTTGTAATTGCGAAACATCGGAAAGGTAGTTTAGGAACCGTTAATTTATTATTAGAATTAAATATGTGTAGTTTTCGGAATATGCTACAAGAAAATAAGGAAGAATCATGAAAATAAAAGAAATTATAATCACGATTGTTATGACATTAATTGTGTCGGCATTATGGGTAGTTTCTTATGTCTTTGATAGTGAAAAAACGCCGACCGCGTCTAAAGGTTATTTAGTTTATTTAAAAGGCCAAACTATCGGGATGATTAAAGATAGTGAAGAACTATATGATTTAATCAATAAAGAACAAGAAGCTATTCGTTATGAATATAATGTCGAAGATGTTTATCCGCCTGCTGATTTTAATATTGTTCAGGTTAATACTTTTGCTGATAATTATGCTTCTGTTAATGAAATATATAATCATATTGCTGAAGTTGATGATTTTACCATTGAAGGTTATATTGTAACGATTAAATTTCCGGAAGATGAAAAAAAGGATAATTTAACTATTAATGTTTTAGATAAAGAAGTCTTTACGGAAGCGATGAATCGTTTTGTTTTATCATTTATTGATGAAGATGAATTACAAAGATATCTAGATGGCGAAAGAACCATCACAGATATCGGTTCGATTATTAGTAGTATGTATTTTAATGAAGTAATTACGATAAAAAAAGGTTATATTAGTGTTCATGATCAAATATTTACTGATGTGGCTACTTTAACCCAATATTTGCTATTTGGACCGAATGCCAAGATGGAAAACTATACCGTTAAAGCTGGCGATGATATTGAAAAAATTAGTGAAGATCATAAAATGAACCCGCAAGAATTTGTTATTGCCAATCCCGTTTATCGGAATGAAAAAGCCTTATTAACGGAAGGTGATGTCGTAAACATTACTTATATTAATCCGGTTATAACTTTTGTTTATGAAGTTGACCAAATTACGAAAAATATCACCAAATATACGACCAAAGAGGTAACGGATAGTACCAAAAACTATGGTTATCGGAAAGTGACGACACCAGGTGTTGATGGAATTACACTCGATCACTCAATGTATCAAGTATTTAATGGCGAAGCTAGTAGTGAAGTCCGGGTTATCACGGAAGATCGGGTTACGATTCGGGAAATGGTTCCCCAAGTGGTTACGATTGGAAAAAGATATGTTTCAACGGGAAAACCAATTGTCTCAACTGGTAACTGGGCTTATCCAACTAATTATCCATATTACAAAACTAGTCCATATGGTTGGCGAAGTGGGAAAATGCATTTGGGTCAAGATATATCTGGCCCCGGCGAAGGTTCACCAATTTATGCGGTTGATAATGGTATTGTGGTGGAAACGGGTAGACGTTCGAGTGATGGTAATTTTGTTATTATTCAACACGAGAATAATATTTACACCCAATATGCCCATTTGTTAAGTTATTCGGTTTCGGTTGGGCAAGCGGTAAGTCGCGGCCAACAAATTGGTCGCATGGGACACACTGGTTTAGCAAGTGGAACTCACTTACACTTTGGGGTTTCTATTGGTTGGCCATTCCACGGTAGTTATAGTTTCCAAAATCCGCTTAAATATATTAATTTGTAGGTGGTATATGAAAATAGTAGTTTTATGTAGTGGTTCAAAAGGTAATGCAACTTATGTCGAAACAAGCCAAAATAAAATATTAATTGATTTAGGTTATAATTACAAATATATTAATGAACATTTACAAGCCCTTAATGTTTCGCCTAAAGATATCAATTATGTTTTAATTAGTCATACCCATTCGGATCATACTGCGGCTTTAAAAAATTTCTTGGCTCAAAATGATGCCACTTTAGTGGTCAGTCAAAAAATATTTTATGATTTACCCGATTTGAAGGATTATAAACACGTTTTAATCTACGAAGAAGAAATTAATTTAGATGGTGTAGTTATTAAGGCTTTACATTCGAGTCATGATGCGGTGGATTCCCGAAATTTTATCATTGATGATCATGGGAAAACCATGGCTTATGTTACTGATACTGGCTATATTAATAAAAAATATTTTCCGGCCTTAACCAATTTAAATGTCTATTTATTTGAAAGTAATCATGATATTGAACTATTACAAACCGGACCTTATCCGGCTTGGTTAAAAAGACGGGTTCTATCAGATGATGGCCATTTATCCAACAAGGCCGCATCTTTTTACTTAGCAAAATTAATTGGCCCTGCTACCAAAAAAATTATTTTAATGCACTTAAGTGAAACTAATAATTTAGAAGAAATTGCTTTAGAAACCATTAAAAATACCTTTTTAGAACGAAATGTTGATTTTACCAATATTTCTTGTGCGAAGCAACATGAAGCTAGTGAAGTGATTGAAATATGATAAAAATATTATGTGTGGGTAAAATAAAAGAAAATTATTTAAAAGAATTAATTGCTGATTATGCCCAAAGAATTAATAAATATCATAAATTAACCATCGTGGAAGTTAAAGATAATCCAGTTTATGAAAAAGAGCTTACAGCCTTAAAAATGCAAATTAATCCCCGAGAATATAACATTGCTTTAGATTTAAAAGGTACTAAGGTAACAAGCGTTTCCTTGGCGCAAAAAATTGACCAATTACTCATGAAGGAAGGAAATATTACCTTTATTATCGGTGGTTCTTTAGGTCTTAATGATGAAATTCGTGCTTTAGCCCAAGAAGTCATTAGTTTTTCTGATTTAACATTTCCGCATGGCTTATTTCGAGGGCTTTTATTAGAGCAAATTTATCGGGCATTTAAAATTAATAATCAAGAAACTTACCATAAGTAAGTTTTTTTTGAAAAAAATTTTATTTAAACGTTAAAATATGATATGATATTTAAAGTAGGGAATGATGATTATGCCAATTGATAATATTATTGATATTTTTACCAGATTAGCTAACAATAATCAAAAGGAAGTTGATTACCAAAATAGTCAAGTTAATTTTTTGACGGATTTAATCACGGATTTAGAAAATGAACAAATGAGTTCGCGAGCTAAAAAGTATTTTTATGAAAAATATCGGGAACAACTAACCAAATATAATTATCAAAAATACTTAGCAGTTGTAAAAACGGATTTAGCGGTCGCTCAAGCTAGTTTAAAAATTGAAAATACGAAACTAGAACGATATAAACGGCTTTGCTTTGCTTTAGAATATCGACAAATAATTGGGGAAGTTTTATTAGATTTTGCAATAAAAACTTTAGGTCAATTGGGTATTCATGGTCCGGTTTTAATCGAAGCTAGTGAAAGATTAAAAGTTCATAATACCAATGTTTTAATTTATCGCAAAATTCATTATAAATACCCAACTGATAAATATTTAGTTATTAATTTATTACAACATGGTTATGAAAATATTCCAAAACTTTCTAATGATCGCAGCTATGAACTTGATTTTATTGTGGAAGATTATTTAATTAATGGTTATTCTTTGGAAGAAACTATCGCGGATATTGGGGTTAATAATCCCCACTTTATTGATGATTGTAAGTATATTTATACCGAAATTCTTCGTCGGATTCAAAGCAAGATTTATGATTTAATCACCATGTTAAAAACGGAAGAGTATTATTTTGATAATGAAATATTAAGAAAAATTAAGGAAGAATATATTAATTTATATCATAAATATATGGTTGTTAGAGAATTACTTGATAGTATCGAACCAGAATATCTAGGCGATGAAATTGATTATTTAGATGATTTTAAGGAAAATCCCACCAATAAACTTTATTATGCGACTAATAGTGATGAACCCGAAAAATGCTATTTTTACCGTGATTTAACTGATATTAGAGAAGAGAGTATCAATAAGATTTGGCAAATGTTGATAGCTTTTAAAAACGGAGAAAAACAAGATATTAAACATATTAATAATGGTTATATTGAATTAAAACACGATCAAATTCGGATTATTATTAGATTATTGGGTGGTAATAATTATTCGGTCGAAGGTGTCTTTATTAAGAAAAGTGATAATTTAATAGACACTTATCATAAAATGTATGCCCGACCTATTGCTAGCATTAATGATGAATATGCTTTAGCAGTAGAAGCTGCTTGCCAAGATTATGTTTTTGCTAATGCTCGCATTGGGACAAGATAGAGGCAAAAATGATTGGTAACGATTGGGACGAAAAATTAAAAGTTATATGGGATAGCCCAGGCTTTAAAAATTTTTATCAATTAATCATGAATGAATATGCAAAAAAAACAATCTATCCCCCTAAAAATTATATTTTTCGGGCTTTAGAACTTACAAGTTATGAAGCAACGAGAGTGGTAATCGTGGGTCAAGATCCTTATCATGGAGAAGGAGAGGCCATGGGCTTATCTTTTTCCGTTAATAAAGAGATTAAGATTCCGCCTTCTTTACAAAATATTTATAAAGAACTTTATCATGATTTAGGCATTCCCCCCAAAAGTGATGGGGACTTAACTAGTTGGGCAAAAAATGGTGTTTTATTGCTTAATGCCGTTTTAACTGTGGAAAAAGATAAACCAGCTTCTCACCGGAACTTAGGTTGGGAAATTTTAACAGACTATATTATTAAAGTTTTAAATCGGAAAGAAGAACCTGTGGTATTTATTCTATGGGGTAATTTTGCCAAAGAAAAAGCGAAATTAATAACTAATCCGCATCATTATATTATAACGAGTCCTCATCCTTCTCCTTTTTCGGCTGCTTCTGGTTTCTTTGGGAGTAAACCTTTTTCCAAAACTAATGAATTTTTAAAAAGTAAAAATTTACCACCGATTAATTGGCGTTTAGATTAAAAAAACTTGAGATTAAAATATCTCAAGTTTTTATAATTTAAAATCATCTAAAACGGCATCTTGCATATTTTTGCCATCAAAGAATGGTTTAATGGTATAATGATGAATTTTGGCAATCATATTGGTGGGAAATTTCCGAATTAAAACATTTAATTCGGAAGTATTTTTATTAAAGTAATTTTTACTGGCTGTCAATTCTTCATTAATTTTATTAATCGTTTTTAATTCTTTATTAAATTCTTTGGTATCAAGTTCACTATAATCATTTTTAACTTCTAAAATTGTCGTTACCGCTTCCGTTAGTTTTCGATCCAAATCATAATTGGTAAGCCGTTTTTCTTTCAAATCAATATATTCTTTTAAGTAATCTTTTTTGGTTACCACTTTTTTGATTAAGACATTTAACCGGGCAATAGTATCATACTTTTGGCGAAGGGCTTCATCAATATCGCCTTCAGCTTTTTCAATTTTAATTTTGTAAATAACGATTTTATTATAGTTAACAGCATAAAAAATAATGACTAGGCCCACAATAATAATAAGAATTAAAATAAGGCTAGGATATTTCATTGTCATCACCATTCTAATTATAAAAAAAGTTTTCGAACTTGTAAAGCCTTATGGATTATGTTAGAATTTTTAGTAGGTGATAATATGCGATTTGTGGAAAATATTGAAAAGGAAGAATACGAAAATTTTACGCGTAATCATCCCAAATCTCATTTTTTACAAAGCTATGCTTGGGGCGAATTTTGTACGGTGGCCAAGGGGCAAATTGCCCATTATGTCGGTATGAAAAATGACAATGAAGAATTAGTGGCGACCGCTTTAATCTTAGAAAAAAAGACTCCTTTAGGTTATAGTTATGGTTATGCTCCCCGCGGTTTTTTAATCGATTATACTAATCATGCCTACCTTAAAGTTTTTACGAATTATTTAAAAGAATATATGCAAAAAAATAAATATATCTATATTAAGTTTGATCCGGATATTAAGTATCAAGATATTGATGCGGAAGGACAACCTCAAGCAAACGGCGAGAATAATTATGAATTATATAATTACTTGTTAAGCCTTGGTTATAAACATACGGGTTTTTATAAACTTTACGAAGGGAATCAACCCCGTTATACTTTTCGAATTAATTTAAAGAAAAGTTGGGCAGAAGTGGAAGCTGTCTTTTCCAAAACATTTAAAAAATCTATTCATCGGAGTGAACAATATCATATTCGAATGGATAATGAAGTTGACGTGGACGGCTTTTATAAACTTTTAACCCAAAATAGTACTAAGGATGATTTCGATCCTCATAGTAAAGAATTTTATCAACATTTTGTAACCAAAATGGGTGATAATATGAAATTTTTTAATGCCTATATTAACCCCCAAGAATTATTAACCCAAATAAATGAAGAAATTGCCCTTCAAGAAGCATCTTTAGTCAATAATCCGAAGAATGCCGAAGATCTTAAAAATAAAATTGCCCGGTTAAATAAAGAAAAAGATATCTTTGCTAATTATTCTGATTCGGAAATTTTAATTTGTTCGTTAATCTGTACTTATACGGCTAATCGGGCTTGGAGTTTATATATCGGTAGTAATGATTTAGCTAATTTAACTTTTGCGGTTTCCAAATGTTACTACGAAGCAATTAAAGATGCCCACAGTCAAGGATTAGACTTTTTTGATCTTTTTGGGGTGGTGGGAGATCCTCATACTACTTATAAAAATTTAGCCCGCATCTATGATTTTAAACGCAAATTTGGGGATGAATATATTGAATTTATTGGCGAATTTGATTTAGTTAATAAAAAGTTTTTATATAAAATTTTACCCGTTTTATTAAAAGTATACCGGAAATTAAGAGGTTAACATGGAACTAAAAAAAATTGATGCACAAACTTATAAAGCCTTTGCGTTAAAAAATCCTTATCTTTCGATTTATCAATTACCTGAATGGGGAAACTTAAAAGAAACTAATGGTTGGGAATCTCACCTTGTTGGTTTATATGATAATGAAAACTTAAAAGGGGTAACTTTACTTTTGGCGAAGAATACTCCCGTTAAGAAAAAATTATTTTATGCGCCGCGTGGCTTTTTATTAGATTATAACGATAAAAAACTACTAAAAAGCTTTTCCGAGAAGATCATTAATTATGTTAAAGCTAACCAAGGCTTTATGTTAAAAATTGATCCTAATGTGATTTATGCGACGCGGAATAGTGAGGGTAAGGAACGAATCATTGTTGCCGATGATATTTTGCAAGAATTTATTTCGTTAGGTTATAAACATTTCGGTTTTACCCAAAATTTTGAAACTTTACAACCGCGAAATTTATGTCGTATTGAATTAAAAGATACTTACGAAGAAACCTTACAAAGTTTTAGTAAAAATACGCGGAAACATATTGCCAAATTTAATCATATGGGTGTGGAAGTACGAACGATTGATAGGACCGAAATGGATTTATTTGTTTCTCTATTACAACAAACGGCCGATAAAAAACATTTCGTGATTAGACCCGTTAGCTATTTTCAAAAAATGGCCGAATTAATGAGCGATTATTTAAAGTTTTATGTCGTTTATATTGATCCGGATAAATACTATGAATATGTCGTTAGTGCTTTAGAAGAAAGTAAAAAAGAATTAATTAATTTAGAAAAGCAAATGGCTAAATTAAATGTTGGAGAAAAGCTTCGAAAACAAAAGGCCGAATTAGAGGCGAAAATTAATAAAAAGGAACAAGAACTTATTCAAGCTAAAGACATTAAAGCAGGTGGTGTACCCATTAATATTGGGGCTTTAATGAGTATCTTTTTAAGTGATGAAGGGGTAACTTTCATGAGTGGGACTGCCAGTTACTATAAAGATTTTGGCCCAAAATATGTTTTTTACAATGAACACATTAAAGAATGTATCAAAGAAAAGAAAAAGTATTGTAATTTTTATGGCATCTCGGGTGATATTAATCC
>CANQCH010000035.1 GCA_947589165.1 uncultured Bacilli bacterium | reverse complement strand
CAACCCGAACGGATTGATTATATATTTAAGTTCAAACTATAAAAGTTCGAACAGAAACGTCACTGGAGCAGATAGCGAGAATCGAACTCGTAACTTAAGCTTGGGAAGCTTACATTTTGCCATTAAACTATATCTGCAAGTCTTTTATAAAAAATCGAACTATTAAGTTCGAATAAATTCATATGGAGGAGCCGACCGGATTTGAACCGGTGATGGAGGTGTTGCAGACCTGTGCCTTACCACTTGGCTACGGCTCCATGTGTTTATAATTTTATTATAAATTAAGCCAAAAGTCAATTGTTATCCTCATAATATTGTATGCTTACAATTAATTTAGTTGCCCAAATTTATACAAGTTCAATTTTTTACGAATGAGATAAGAGAACTAATAAATTCCACGTTTAAAATTATTTTCGGCATGAGATTTTTCTACTTGAATATTAAAATATATCTCATCTTTTCTTTTGTAACATAAAAATTATTTTGGATACTTATTTGCCAAATCATCAAAATAATTGGTAACAGATTTTCATATTGTTTGGTTTGTTCATTAAAAATCCAAATATGTGTTAAATCACTAATTGTTAGCACTATGAATTAGTTAGTAAATTATGCAGTAATATCGTAAAACACTCAAGATGTTTTTCTTCATCCAAAATTATTCTTTCGATTAAAGCTTTAATATATTTATCATTAATTATCGTTAAATCTTTTTGGTAATTCTTAATTGCTTGTTCTTCAATTAATATATCGTTTTCTAACATTTCAATTAGATCAGGATTATAATCCACAAAACTACTATTCCAAAATTTTAAGTTCTCCTTTAAAGGATAAATAAACTGGGGTTCCGCACCTAAAAGTTTAATGGTTTTACCGAGTAATTCTAAATGCCGCATTTCCACTTGGGCAATCATGGCTAAAGTCTGCGCAACTTCTGTATTAACATTAAATTTTAAAAAATGTTGATAGCTATACTGCGTAATCGCTGAAAGTTCACTAACTATGCCGGCATAATCATTTAATAATAAATGGGCATACTCTTTATTTTGTCTTTCCACTTTGATGGGAGGATAAGGTTGATTAACACTACATTCCAAAAAAAATCACCTATTAAAATATATTAATTTTGGTGATAATTATGGTTTAAAAATTGCCAATATTGACAAAATTCTTGATTCGTCGGATCGATTTGTAAGCAATAATTAATTCTCCCCTTTAAACTATTTAAATACTTTTCCTTATTGATTACATTTATTTTTTGTAAATGTGAATCCAGACCATATTTTTTTATATAATACACTTCTTGCCGGATTTGTTGGCGATATTTTTTCCTAGTTTGTAATTTTTGATTGACAACTAACCCCGTTACTATTTGAGCTCTACTATTTTTAATAACTTTAGTTTTCGTCTCATTTAATTTTAGATCATATGGTTTTAACAATTGATTAACTTTCTTAATTATTAACGAACAATCAAAATCGCCCGAAAAAGTTAAATCATCAGAATAACGGGTATAATTTATTTTATTATTTGTACACCAAGTTCCTAATTCTTCATCAAAGTCTTTTAAAACCAAATTAGAAATATAACTTGATGTTGGTGCTCCTTGGGGTAAATAGTCTTCATACGTACATAAATAAGTTAAAAGCATCCCTATTTCTTTCGGAAAATATTCAATGGGAAAACAACTTTTATAAACGTGATAAAATTTAATACTGGGGAAAAAATCTTTAATATCCAATTTTAAAATTTGTTTTTGCTTTAAATGAACGATAGCATTTTCTTTTAAACTAATGCCTTTATGATAAGCTTTAGCATATTGAGAAATTGTCTTATTATTTAAAATATTAGTTAAAATTTGCCGTTGAATATGTTTTAAAGTTATACTTGGTTCATAAATAGTTCTAAGACTACCATTTCTTTTGGGAATCTGAATAATACGATAATTATTTTGAATATTATTACTAATCGCATATAATTTTTGCAAATACTTTTTAGGATTTGGTTCTTTAATAAGTAAAAGAGATAGTAAAAATTCTTGGGATTGTTCTTTGGTAAGATACTTCCACATATTTTACTACCTCTTTCCTTTAAGCAATACTAAGTGATATAAAAATATGGAAATGAACTGTAACGAGTATACGAGTGATACACGCAGTGTATAATAGTTCATTGGAATATTTCTATTATTTATCACCATTATTTAACGTCCTTTAGTGACTCCCTAAAGTAGGAATTAATCCATTCGCTATTGCTTGATGCTATTATATCATTTATTTGTAATAACACAACTTTTTTATTTACAATTTATTTGGGAATAATTTCGTACTCATAGTCATAATTCCAAAAGCTTAATTTGCCTTTTATTTCAATTGGTTTTATTTTTTGAACATTAGCTAATTTAAAAGCATAACCTTGCCAAGTATGATCCGTAATTATATTTTCGTAAACTTGGGCATTTTCCCGTTGCAATTGTTGGCGAAAAACTTCATCTACTTTAATAACATCAACAATTTCAGCCTCCGCGATTATAGTCCCATTGGGATAAGTCAAATCTTTAGCAAATAATTTCCTCATGGCGAGAGAATCACAACTTAACCCCGCATGAATTAAAATTTTGCCGCGATATTTGGTATTCCACGTCCGAAATTCATATTTTTTAAGTCCCTCAGCAATTAAAGTAGCCCATGGTTGTTTAATCGTTAAAACTTTCATTTCCCAGCTCCTTTAATAACAAATCAATTATTTTTTCTTTGACTTGAGAAGAAATTGGTGCCCCAGCCGCATAATCATGGCCTTTTCCACCTAAAGCTTCGGCTAAATGAATAACCTTAACATTGGGATTAACATTTCGAAGGGAAATAATCTTTTTTTCCATCGCTATTTCCATAATGATGTCAATATTAGCTTTTTCTTGGCGCAAATATTCCGCAAAATCATTTCGAATAGCATAATTGATAAAAACTATGCCAATTTTTAAATCATGCCAAGAACGATAAATAATTTGCGAAGCCAAATTTTGACAAGTATTTAAAATTTGCTTTTTTTCTTTTTCAATTAACATTTTTTCCACGTCATTAAAGGCAAAAACATCATCGTTTTGCAATTTGGTTAACATTATTTTTAAATAGCCCTCAATACCTAAACTATCAAATAATAAACTTAATTCATGAGCTTCTTCATCATTATATTTATTTTTCCATTCCCAAGTATCATATCTTCTAGTTAATTCCACAAATTTTGCGATAGCTTTATTGGGTTTAAGAAATTTTTGTTCTACGAGATATTCATAGAATAAGCTCGTTCCACTGGTTCTTCCTAAAGAATTTTCAATTTCTATTTTCGTAAAATCGTATTTCTTAAATCCCCCTTTTATAGCTGATTCATGATGATCAAACAACCATATTTTATTTTTTAATTTAGAATCATTATAAATATTCGAAAGCATTGGTTCTTCTAACCAAATATCTGTGATAAAAATATAATCATAATCATAAATTTTTTTCGTTTCCACATAATCTTTTAATTTGGCTTGCAAAGTATAAGTTTCACATAATTCATAAGTTACTTTCGGAAAAGCTAATTTAGCTAAAATAATATTTCCCATACCATCGATATCACTTATATGTGTAAATAACAAGATATTCATTTTACCACCAATTTAATTATAACATTATTCTGATTCGGTTATAAAAGTTTTTATAACTAAATCTTTTAATGCCAGATTTCCTTCTAAAGTTAAATGAATTTTATCTGGGCTTAAGTAATTAGCGTGGCTTTCCATTTCAGTCGTAAAATCGATTATTTTAAGGGGTAGATCATTAATTTCTTTTCGTTGTTCACTAGACATTACTACGACATAAAGTTCCCGATCTTCTAATAGGTCTAGTAATTCAATATAATTTTCCTTGGTTAAATTTAAATTCGTATCAAAAAGAAAAACTATTCTTTGCGGTAAAGTATTATTAGCAATTTCAGTTTCTAATTCCTTCTTTAACGTAACAAAATTGTAATCAGCTTTAATATTAAATTTATGAAGCGTAAATGAAGCTGATAAATATTCATAGGTATTTACTAATAAATCATTACCATAAAAAGATAATTTACTTTTTTGTTCTTCGTCATGTTTATTAATAGCTTCTGCCTTTTCTTGCGCTAATTTTTCTTTATAATAATTAAATATTGCCTCATGGATTGTTTTGGTATAAGCTACTCGTCCTGATGCAGTTAAATGGAGGCCATCCGCGACAAAATATTCGGGATGATTACGAGAGGCACTAACCCAATCAACAATATGAATATTCGGATATTTTTGGGCTAATTTGGTCAATTTATTATTAAAATGCACTTCATTATCATTAGTCACATTTAACCAAAATATTTCCCGATCGCCAATGGTATTTAACATTTGGGTTTTACATGTATCAGGACAATCACCATTAGCGCCTAAATTTAAAATGATGACATCGCCTAGTAAATGTCGGTTTTTTAAATCTTTTACAATATCATTAACAACCCAAGCCGTCCGACTAATTTTTGCATCAAAATAACCTTTAGAAAAAGTACCATATAAATTATTAATAGCACCAAGCATGACAGAATCACCAATCCCAACAACCGGTAAATTAGCAATTTGGTCATTTAATTCTTCATCCGATAAATCAAAATCTTTTAAACTTTCCGCCCAAACAGCTTCATCTGCCGCCATTTGTTTAGCGTATTCTTCTTGTTTTTCTTGAACTAATAAAGCATTTTTCGCTAATTCTTGTTCTAAAGCTTGCATTTCTTTAGAATGATCAGGTGTAACGATATAAATATAAATACCATAGCCAACCCCAACTAGCATAGGAACTAAACCTAAATACCGATATTTTCTTTTGCCATTTAAAGCATAATATAATAAATATGATAAACCTATTAAAGTAAGAAAGAAAATAATTAATTTAAGAATATAATTAATATTAATAAGCGGTAGGAAAAAGATTAAAGGATATTGCCATAAATATATTTCATAACTAATATTAGCTAAAGATTTAACTATTTTATCGCCAATATTTAAAGGCCGTGGGGCCAAACTTCCATAAGCAATTAGGCGTCCCGTAATAATCGTAACTAAAATCATGCTTAAAGGCATCCAAACGGAGCTAGCATCTACAAAGATAAAACTAATTAATAAAATAATTATGTATACCCCAAAAATAATTTTTGCAACAATTTTATTTTGCAATTTTGGCAGTATTAAATAACCATAATCGTGATATAAAAAACCAATCAATAAACCAAAGATTAAAGAAAACGACCGTGATAAAGTATCATAATAAACATGCATTATATTTTGATGGTGAAAATTATAATAAAAATAAATAATACCTAAGACTGTTAATAAGCCTAAAATAAGGGATGGCACGAACTTCTTCGTCTTTTCTCCTAGCTTTTGACAAACTAAAAAGATAAACGGAAAAACAATTTCAAATTGTAACAAAATGGCAATATACCATAAGTGCATAAAAGGTGAACTTATATGATGGGCAAAATAATCTAAATTCGCACTTAATTGCCAATAGTTATTATAGCCTAATAAAACTGATGTTGTCTCCGGTTTTAAATTCAACCAATTAATCTTGGGGATAAAAGAGACAGCCATAATAGTTATAAAAACGACAATTAATAAAGGTAAATATATTTTTTTGAAACGGTTAAGATAATATTCTTTCAAAGAAAATTTTGTTTTTTTAAATGCCGATGTCACAGCCAAGTAACTTGTCAAAACAAAAAAGAGACAAACCGCTAAAAAGCCACCCTTTAACCATCCTAAATGATAAAGCAAGATGGCAAGACAGGCTAAAACACGAATAATATTTAAATCTTGATAATAAGGATAACTTTTATTTTTATTTTTCATTTTGAACCTCTTTTTACATTATGATTATAAATAAAATATGCCTCAGATGCAAGATTTTTTAGTCTTTTATTATAACGAGATTTAAAAAAAATTCATACATTAAAGTAAGGAGACTATTTATGAACAATTATACGAGAGCCTTACAAAAAATTGCCTGTGCTAAAGAAACGCAAAATAACTATGTTTATACTTGTTATGGCCCTACCGGGCCAGCCGGAAAAGGTTTAACTATTTTAGGAACGTATGATTCTTATCAAGAATTAATAACGAATAATCCCGAAGGAGATGCCGGGGAGGCTTTTATTATTGGCGATAATATTTTTGTCTGGTCAATGCCAAATAAAAGTTGGATAGATGTCGGCGCTTTTAGAGGCCCCACAGGACCGCAGGGAGAAATTGGACCACAAGGAGTTCAAGGACCACAAGGCGAGATTGGTCCTCAAGGGGAAATTGGGCCCACTGGTCTCCAAGGAATTCCTGGTATTCAAGGTGTTCCTGGCGAACAAGGCGTACCCGGGCCCCAAGGACCGCAAGGAGAAAAAGGGCCGCAAGGAGATGCCGGGGCTCCTGGAACCAGCGTTACTATTTTAGGTTCTTATACTGATTATAATGCTTTAACTACCGCCCATCCCGATGGAAAACCTGGTGATTCCTATCTCGTAGGACCTAATCTTTATGTGTGGAGTGCCAATACTAATACTTGGGATAATGTCGGCCAAATTCAAGGTCCACCCGGAAAACAAGGCGAGCCAGGTCTTCAAGGTCCCCGCGGCGAAGAAGGACCCAGAGGACCACAAGGTATTCAAGGCGAACAAGGCCTACAAGGTCCCCGAGGTGAACAAGGTCCCCAAGGCGAAACGGGTTTACAAGGGGAACAAGGTTTGCAAGGTCCCATGGGACCACAAGGGCCAAAAGGTGATCCTGGTATCCAAGGGCCAATGGGTGAAGCGGGGCCACCAGGTGAAAGAGGACCCCAAGGACCTAAGGGCGAAAAAGGGGAACAAGGTCCCCAAGGTATACCAGGGGAAATGGGTTATCCCGGTCCCTTAGAAGTACCAATTGCATATTTTATGACCGCTAATGACGATCTTGATCCTTATGGCATCACCGTTACGAAAAATAATCGCTTACCGATTGAAACTAAAATTTATGATATGAACCAAGACTTTACTCTAGGGGAAGACAATACCATTACTTTTAAAGAAGGTGGTGTCTATCGGATTGATTTTATGGTTGAGGCCTACATGGATAATTCCGTTATCTATCCCCAACAATCCGAAGTTATCGCGGTTGGTTTTAAAAAGGTTGGCGAACCAACTATCTATGTTGGTGGCGCTATTTGGGATACCCAAGCACCTGTTACGAGAATTAATGCTCATGGCGTTATTACCACTGTCCTAGCTAATGATACTTTTGAACTCGTAAATATTGCCCAAGATACGATTCATCTAGTTAGTCCTAGCGCCAATAGTTTAACTACTACTTCCTTTTTTGCTAACCCGATCGTCACTTTAGTTATTGAAAAACTAAAATAAAATTATAGTTAAATGCTATAATTTTTTTAAAAAGCGTTATAATAATATTACGATGAATAGAAAAGGTTTAATTATTAGCATTTTAATTATTGTAGCATGTCTCGGTATAACTATTTTTACTTTGTCTTTAAAGCATGATAAGGTTGAAGAGGTTATAAAAACAGATGTTACCAAGTCTAAAGTAGAAGTTACTTTAGCTAATTTAACATTGGAAGAAAAAATTGGGCAAATGTTAATTGTATCTTATCCGGGAACTACTTATACCGAGGATATCGCGACAGATCTGGAAACTTATCGGCCCGGAGGTGTAATTTTATTTTCCGATAATATGTCCACTTTTGACAACACTTTAAATTTAATTACCAGCATGGAAAAAACGGCAACTATTCCTCTGTTTATGGCCATGGATCAAGAAGGCGGCAAAGTCCAAAGATTAATTGACGTGAGTGATGTTCCCGTCAGTAAAGTTCCAACCATGTGGGATTTAGGCCAAACTAGTGATGCCCCTTTAGCTTATGATGTTGGTAAATTAATGAGCGAAGAATTGCGCGTCTTCCATATTAATTTAGATTTTGCGCCAGTTTTAGATATTGTACCGGATAAAAATAGTGCCTTTATTGGTTCACGAAGCTTCGGCAATAATCCCGACTTAGTTAGTAAAATGGGTTTAGCTGTCGCGCAAGGCCTAAAAGATAATGACGTTATTCCGGTGTTTAAACATTTTCCTGGTCATGGTAATACTATAACTGATTCCCATTTAGAATTACCGATTTTAGAAAAAACGAAAGATGAACTTTTAAAAACTGATTTACTACCTTTTATTAAAGCGATTGAAGCGGGTGCCGATGTCATTATGATTGGTCATTTAGCGACCCCAAATATTACCGATAATAATACACCCGCTTCTCTATCCAAAGAAATTGTCACTAATTTATTAAAGGAAGAATTAGGATATAAAGGTTTAGTTATTACGGATGCTTTAAATATGAAAGCTTTAACTAATTATTATACCGAACAAGAAATATACGAAATGGCGATTAATGCAGGCGTTGATATTCTCCTTATGCCTAATAGTTCTAAAAGTGCAATCAATTTAATTAAAGATTCCCTAAATAAAGGTACTATTACAATTAATCAAATTGATGCGGCTGTGACAAAAATCTTAACTTTAAAATATTCTAAAATTAAAACCGATTATCCAACCAAAGATGTTATTGGCAATACTGAACATCAAGAAACTATTGCTAAAATAAAATAATCTTAAAAATGCAAAAATCCGTTTCAAACGGATTTTTTTGAAAACTTTGAAATAATTAACGTTTTGAGAATTGTGGTGCCCGACGAGCTTTTCTTAAACCATATTTCTTACGTTCTTTAACCCGAGGATCCCGAGTAACGAAACCGGCATTTTTTAAGATATGACGATAACTATCTTCACGAGTTTGATCAGTGTTAGCATCAAAACTTAATAATGCTCTTGTAATTCCTAATCTAATTGCTCCGGCTTGACCAGAATAGCCACCACCAACAACTTTAATATCAATATCAAAGCGATTTTCATTATTAGTTGCTACTAATGGTTGCTTAACATCCATAATTAACATTTTATTTGGTAGATATTCATCAATAGCTACCCCATTAATTGTGATATTACCAGTTCCACCAGTCATTCTAACTTGGGCAACGGCTCTTTTCCGACGACCTGTTGCAGTCCATACTTGTTTATTTGCCATAATTCCTCCTAATCAACACTTAAAGTTTCTGGTTTTTGCGCTGCATGTTTATGATCAGCACCACGATAAACAAATAATTTTTTACCCATTGCGCGACCTAATCTATTATGTGGTAACATACCTTTAACAGCTCTTTCAACCATTTCTTCAGGATAATTTTCAAGCATTTCCTTCGCGTTTCTTTCTCTTAAACCACCAGGGAAACCACTATGATTATAATATTTCTTGTCAATTAATTTATTACCAGTTAAAACTACTTTATCAGCATTAACAATAATAACATAATCTCCACAATCAACATAAGGAGTATAAGTTGCTTTATGTTTTCCTCTTAAAACATGGGCAGCCTTTGTTGCTAGGCGACCTAAAGTCTTACCTTCGGCATCAATGACATACCATTTTCTTTCAACAGTTTCCTTTTTTTGCATAAATGTTTTCATATTTTTTCCTTCCACTATGTTCTTTATTTAATTTTCCCACGACTAAATAACTAACATAATTAAATGTACCAATTAAGATTATA
>CANQCH010000034.1 GCA_947589165.1 uncultured Bacilli bacterium | reverse complement strand
CTTCCAAGCGCAACAAGGTACAGGCCAAAGTAGTGATATTGATGTCACCACTGGTACCACGGATAATCTAAACTTTAACATTACCGATTTAGATGTAACTAGAGCCGATATAGTAGATGAAGATAATGAAGAAGTACCAATAATTATAAATGCTGGTATGGAAAACTTTACTGATAAAGATACTAGTTTAGGTGATGGTGTAACCGCCACAGCGACCTTAATAGCCAATGATGCGACAAATGAAGCCCATGATTCCTATAATGTTTATTTAAATATAATCAAAAATGAATTACAATATTCAAGTTATAAAAGGAATGAACCATTAGAACCAGATACTGATAATAAAAATACTTTAGTATTTAAAACTCCAGAAGAAAAAAGTGGTGCTGAATTAGGTGAATATAGCCCAATACCCGAATTATATTTAACGATTAAGAAAAATGGCTCTGAAATAACCTCAGGAGTAACAATCAATGGAAAAGAATTAAATCATGTAGAAAGTATATTGGTAGATCCAAATAGTAAAACTTTAGGTGGCTTTGATATAACGGAAATAAATGGCCTTATAAAAATAAAAACTAATGAAGAAATAAATGTTGAAAAAACAACCGAAAATCATACGACAACAGATACCTGGGAAATAATCGTCACCTTCATGAATTTAGAAACAGATCAAAATTTAAATACCGGCAAAAAATTAACTGGTAAAGTAATAATTCAAAAGGAAAACTTAACCCAAGCATTAGATAAAGTTCTAGCCGATGCCAATAAAGAAGATGGAACCCAAACAGTGCATTACCATGATAAGAATTTAATTGGTGGAGCCCAAGATAATTCATATCGTTATAGTGGAACAAATTATGAAATAACCTCAGAACAAGTTGATCAAATAATAAGTGGCTTATATGAAGAAAAGACATATGGAACACTTAGTACAAAGTATTATTTAAAAACAGCCTCAAATAAAGATTTAATTGATAAAATGTTTAATATATCGTGTTATATAAGGAATGAATGTAAATATCAAGCAGATTATGATATTGATAATGATGGTAGTGTTGATATGGCCGATGTTTATGCCTTGATGAAACAAAATGATACATCTGGATATTATGAAGCAAAAGAAGCAGCAGCCGATGCGGCTGCAAGTAAAGGTTTAGCCAGTGAATATGGAGTAAAAAGTTTAGTAAATAATTATGTATGTTTAGATGGAACAACCACTACTGGCAAATGTGCTAATGGTGATAATGATTTATACCGGATAATCGGCTTCTTTCTTAATGATGATGGATTATATGAAATGAAGCTAGTTAAATCTGATTATGCAACTAAAGAACAATTAGGAGAAGAAGGAACCTATAACGCAGAAGGGATTACAACTGGTTCTGTTACTAATAAGTACTATTATCTAGGCAATTTAGAAAATTATGATAGCATTGGTGGTTATTATTGGACATAAGACGATGTAAATAATGAATGGAACGGAAGTATATTAAGAACAGTTAATTTAAATGAAAAATATTTATCATATTTAAAAGAAAAAGGAGTAGATGTAGATAATTTAATTACAAATCATGTATGGAAAACAATTGGATATAGTTCTACTTCCGTGGCACCAAAAACATTTTATGATTATGAAATGGGAAATATTGTTGAAGAAAATGCTACTAATCCAGCACAAACGAAAGAAGTGCAAGCTAAAATTGGATTAATCTATGGAAGTGATTATGGATATGCTAGTGATTCAAATATAGCAAATAATTGGACAACAAATATATCTTCTTATTCTAGCATTCAAAATAAAAGTAATTGGTTATATATGGGTCTAGGTGAATGGACCATAACGCGTTATTCAAAAAATACGAATATGGCATATTATATATCTGATACAGGAACATTTAGTAACAACAATATTAGTTACAGTTTGGGAATAAGACCATCATTTTATATTTCAGCTAAAACTCAAATAACAAGTGGAAATGGAACGAAGGAAGAACCATATCGTTTAAGTATTGCGAAGTAAAACCTTTTCTAAACTAAGGTCGGTAGCATTAAATTAGCACTTATACTTGACAAGTGCTAATTTAATGCTATAATTTTGGTTATGGAGGGGATAATAATGAATATGGAAAATACTGATGAATTAAAAAATGTCTTAGAAAAATATGGTCGGGATATAACGAAAAATGTTCAAGATAATAAAGTTGATCCCGTGATTGGACGTGATGAAGAAATTCGGAATGTTATTCGCATTTTATCACGTAAAAGTAAAAATAATCCCGTTTTAATTGGAGAACCAGGAGTTGGGAAAACGGCAATCGTGGAAGGCTTAGCGCAACGAATTATCCAAAATGATGTGCCAAGTAGTTTAAAAAATAAAAGAATTTGGGAACTTGATTTGGGATCATTAGTCGCCGGAGCTAAATATCGTGGGGAATTTGAAGAACGTTTAAAAGCGGTTTTAAAAGAAATAAAAGATGCTGAAGGTACCATTATTATGTTTATTGATGAAATTCATATGATTGTTGGTAGTGGTATGGAAGGTACCATGGATGTATCTAATATGTTAAAACCATTATTAGCCCGTGGCGAAATTCATGTCATTGGGGCTACCACTTTAAATGAATATCGGAAATATATTGAAAAAGATGGGGCTTTGGAACGCCGTTTCCAAAAAGTTTTAGTTAAAGAACCAACGGTGGAAGATACAATTACAATCTTAAGAGGTTTAAAAGAAAGATTTGAAATATTTCATAAAGTAACAATCAAAGATAGTGCTTTAGTGGCCGCAGCTACTTTAGCTAACCGTTATATTACGGATCGTTTCTTACCTGATAAAGCGATTGATTTAGTCGATGAAGCCTGTGCAACGATCAAGATGCAACTGGATTCTGTGCCGGTAGAATTAGATGAATTAACGCGGAAAATCATGAGTTTAGAAATTGAAAAACAAGCGTTAAAAAAAGAAAAAGATGCTTTAGCTTTAGATCGTTTAGCCAAAATTGATGTCGAACTAACAAAACTAAAAGCCGAAGAACATGATTGGCGAGAAAAATGGGAACAAGAAAAGAGTGTTAAAGCCCAAATTAACCAAAAGAAAGAAGAATTAGAAAAAGCTCGTTTTGACTTAGCTAATGCCGAAAATAACTATGATTTAGAGACTTCCGCGCGGTTAAGACATGGTTTAATTCCCGAATTGCAAAAAGAATTAGAAGCTTACCAAAAGAATGAAGATATGAGTATTTTAAGTGATGTAGTCGGGGAAGAAGATGTGGCCAGTATTATTTCCAAATGGACCAATATTCCTACCCAAAAATTAGTTAGCAGTGAAAAAGAAAAATTATTGCATTTAAGCGAACGGTTAAAATTACGGGTCATGGGCCAAGATGAAGTTTTAAATACCGTTAGTGAAGCCATCATTCGCGCTAGAAGCGGGATTAAAGATCCGAATCGGCCCATTGGTTCCTTTATCTTTTTAGGACCAACGGGAGTCGGGAAAACCGAAGTTGCGCGGAGTTTAGCTTACGAATTATTTGATGATGAACGGCATATGGTGCGCATTGACTGTAGTGAATATATGGAAGCCTTTAATGTTTCGCGGTTAGTAGGAGCGCCTCCAGGATATGTTGGTTATGATGAAGGTGGTACTTTAACCGAAGCCGTTAGACGTAATCCTTATAGTATTGTTTTGTTCGATGAAATTGAAAAAGCCCATCCTGATGTATTAAATATTTTATTACAAATATTAGATGATGGGCGCCTTACCGATAGTGGTGGGCGAACCGTTGATTTTAAAAATACGATTATTATTATGACAAGCAACTTAGGGAGTGAATTTATTTTAGATGAAGAAGGCGATGCCAAAAAGTTAGTCATGGATAAAGTTAAAGCTACTTTTCGGCCTGAATTTATTAATCGCATTGATGAAATTGTCATCTTTAACGCTTTAGATAAAGAAGCAATTAAGCAAATTTTAAATAAAATCATAAGTGATGTGGAAAAACGTTTAGCCGATTATCATCTTAAACTTAAATTATCAGATCGGGCAATTGCCAAAATTCTTAGTGAAGCTTATGATGTTAATTATGGAGCCCGGCCGATTAAAAGATATGTAACGAAAAATATTGAATCTTTAATTGCGCATCAATTAATCGCAGGAGAAATTAAGTCGGGGCAAAATCTTTTAATTGATACGACCAATAATCAATTTGTTCTTATATAAAAAGACAAGGTTAATTCGACCTTGTCTTAAATCTTAGCAAAGCAACAATATCGCTTTGCTATTTTTATGATAACCAAATTAGTTAAAATTATACATAAAAAAAGTGTTTTTACGCACTTTTTTTACTTTTATTAATAGTTCTAGCTTCGCGAGCACTTAATATTACTTTTTCTCCATTAATGGTTTTCTTTTGTAGATTAGGTTTTTGTTTCATTTTTGTTGCATTTAAAGCATGACTTCTTCTATTCCCGGTTAAAGGTTTTTTGGCAGTAATCTTTGTAGCCATAATTAATTCCTCCTTTTTTCTAACATAAAAACTATAACATTTTATGCTTTTCTTGTCAAATAATTCTGCATCATTTTTGCTTTAAATGTTTGATGGCTAGGCCTAAAAGAATAAAACTTAAGATAATTAAAAATAAATAAATGAAACTTTGATAACAAATCATTACAAAAGCATAATTTTTTTCGACAAATAATGTGATAAATAAAATTAAGATTGTTAAATATAAATACGTTAATTTTGGTGATTTAGAGCTTAAATTGGTTAAGCGATTAACAGCCAAGGCCACGGTTAAAAATAGATCGCAAAGCCAAATATACGCGATTAAGTTTTCGACATTTTCAATAAAATTAAAGAATTCTATTTTGCGCAGAATCGCATATTCCGGATAACTAAAGATTTTAACCAATGTATCACCTAAAACACTTGTAATATTGGTAATGATAAAAAAGCCCGTGATACCCCCGATTAAATAATTAATAATTTGTTGTTTTAAGGGGACTTTTTCTTCAATTAACATAAGGGCAGGGGATGCTGTTAAAACGGCAAAAAAGAGGGCGGCTAAAAAGATTTTTGACGGTTGATAGGTTAAAAAGGGTAAAAAATATTCCCAATTCGCCGCGTCCATTAATAATAAAATTTTGATGATGATAATGATTAAACAAACCGGAAAAATAATTTGAGCGACGCGACCTAAAACTTTTAAACCTTTATTGGTTAGATAGATTAGTAGAAATAAAATAGGTAAACAAATCATAAAAGAAGGCGTGTAAGTTAAATAATAACTAGATACTAAAGTGGAAAAAAATAGGATTCCTATAAAAATAATTAAGGAATAGAAAAGGAAAAATAAACCTTTTAAAAGGCAATTTAAGACACTTTTAGTTTTTAAATAATCTTTTAAGTTAGTTTTTATATCCCGACTAAAAAAATTAATTAAGAAAATTATGCCTAGACCTAAAAGTAGACCTAAAATAGCACTAAGATAAGCATCTTTACCACTAAGAGCAAAGATATTAGATATCCCACCGCCTAAAAGCATAGCGCGACTGAGAAAAAAACTAAGCGCGCGATTTTGATTTTTAGTTAGCATTTTGCACCTCGAAAATTATGCCTTTTTTACTGATATTAAAATTAATATCGACATCAATATCCGCTTGTTGCCAAAGAGTAGCATCCTTGTTTCGACTATTAATGTAATATTTTTGGCCAAAATATAAAATATCTGCTTTGGCTTTTTGGAGATCACTAATAAAATCTTTAATTTTTTGATCTAATAAATAACCAAAAGTTTTTTCCATTTCGGTAATATTTTCGACATTTTTAATATCGATATTGGCATCATTGGCTAAAATCGTTGCTTCTACACTGCCAGTAACTTTAATTTTTTGGGCACTTACTTTAATTTTAATGTTACTACGATAAACCGAATTAGTTACCGTTTCATTACCAAAAGGATAAGTTAAAATGACATTATTTATTTCGTTACGCAGTAAATTATACATGGCGGCTTCTTCTTTAGGTAATTTAGCGACCATTTGATAATCATGAAAAAGAGCTAAAGCAGTAAAATTAACTTTATCTTCGCCAATATCCACGACGGAGACGGCCGCATCTTGTCCAAAACTTAATATTTCCCGGACTAAATTAATAAATTCTTTTTTAGAGGCATACGAACCACTCGTTTTATCGGCCGTAATGGCATCATTAACACTATTACTAACCACAGCTAAATTTTTACTAGTACTTTTTAAAAATTCTTCGGGGTTTTTCGTAATAACGACATTGAGTGTTTCGCGAATATTTTTATTCCGTAATAAATAATCAATAATGGTATTCATTTTTTCTTTAGCCACATTTTCACTTAAAATTAATAAATCGGCGTGGGAAAAATAAGCTTTTTTGGGTAAGGCATCGGCGGTTAAATCTAAAGCTTGGGCTAAATTTTCGTGCTTTTTCGTTACCGTATAAGATTTCGTATTGGCCGATTCCTTATTTTCATTATTACTTAAAACTTCATAAGTTATAACATACTCATTATCAGTATAGTCAATCCCAATTCCGACAATAATGGCAAGTTCATTTAATTCATTATAATCGTAACAACCACCTAAAATAAAAATCATTAAAATCATTATTAGCCATTTCTTCATTGGTTATCTCCTTGTTTAATTTTATTTTTGGATAACATTTTGGTTCGGCGGCGATCATTTTTAAGGGGGGACTTCCACACCGTATTTTGAAAATAAGTTTTATCAAAAGGAGCAATGGGAAAGAAGTAAGGTTTGGCAAAAGAATCAATACTCGTAATATAGATAAGAAAGTAAATAAAGGCTAAAAATAAACCATATAAACCAAAAAGGGCCGAACTAAATAAAAAGACATAAGTAAAAAAGCGAATACTATTAGCAATTTCTAAATCAGTGAAAGTTAGACTAGCAATAAAAGTAACAGCAACAACGATGATAATGATGGGGGAAACTAAGCCCGCCTCCACCGAAGCTTGTCCTAAAACAATGGCCCCTAAAATTGAAATGGACGAACCAAAACTAGAAGGAAACCGCAGATCACTTTCTTTTAAAATATCACAGACAATTAACATCATAATCGTTTCAATAATAAGGGGAAAAGGAACGCCTTCCCGTTGAATCGCAAAGTTAATTAAAATATTCATGGGAATAGATTCAGGATTATAGCAGAGTAAAGCATTAAAGATGGCTGGGGTAATAATTCCTAAAGCAAAAATAATAATGCGTAAGATTTTTAAAAAACCAATATTATTACTTTTCGTATAATTATCACTAATCGGATTTAGAAAATCAATAAAGAAGGACGGAATAATTAACACAAAAGGAGAAGTATCAATAACTAAAACAACTTTTCCTCGTAATAATTCAATGACCGCATCATCGGGGCGTTCACTATATTTAATGGTGGGAAAAATTGATTTATTTTCATCATCAAGTAAAAAAGAAATGCTACTGGAATCAATAATCCCATCAATATCAATTTTCGCTAACT
Organism: uncultured Bacilli bacterium; assembly: GCA_947589165.1. Taxonomy (GTDB): domain Bacteria; phylum Bacillota_I; class Bacilli_A; order RF39; family UBA660; genus Onthocola_B. The sequence continues at coordinate 2,302 of CANQCH010000034.1, read as the reverse complement.
TTTTTAATACTTGGGCCACAAGATCTTTCTCCACTATATCATCAATATATAAAACTCCCACCGCCGTATTCGTAAGCCGGCCAATAAAGCGATTTTCAATTTTTAAATGACTAGATTTAATTCGTCTTTTAATTAAGCCAATATTGGTTTGATAATTTTCGGTAAAGCCATCTTTGGGTCCATTAATGGCGGTTTGAACTTCATTTGGCGCAATACTTCGCGTTAATTCGGCTTTTGTTTCAATCGCGTAAATGACATCATCCAAAATAATTACCGTAAACCCATTCGTTAAATAATATTCTATTTCATCGGGTTTTTGAATTTGTTTTTGATTCGGTCCCGCTAGAAAATTATGTAAATTATGTTTCGTAATTTTTCTTTGATTATTAATGTTGGTTAAGGGTTTTAAGATGTAATCATTAACTTTATCACTCCCGGAAAGTGTTTCTAAAAAGATAACATAAATAGTTTTAAACATCCCTAGGGTATATTCTTTAACGACTAAATCGGGATTTAGTTGAAATTCCCGTTTTATTCTGGTAACTATTTTATTCACTTTCCTTCACCATTTTTAGTATTGTCAATAATTGGTAACGTTATACAAAATTAAAAATAAAGCGAAAAGTTTTTTAAATCGACAAAATTATTGATTTTCTTTTGTTATAGTAAGTTTGGTGATGATATGACAGTATACTTAGATTTAGTCTTCTTTTTAAATTTTTGTTATGATTTTTTTCTGCTTTTAACCGTCGATATCACGCTTAAACGCCAAACCAAATTAAAACGCTTAATTTTTGCCGCCATCGTGGGAGCTATATCTTTAGTTATTTTATTTTTACCATTTAATGCGCTTCTTTTATTTTTTTTCAAAGTAGTTACCAGTCTATTAATGGTTGTAATTGCATATGGTTATAAAGACCTAAAATATACGGGCAACAATCTTTTATATTTATATATGTGTAGTATTATTCTGGGCGGTTTTCTTTATTTTTTAAATCTCCAATTTAGTACTTCGCATCACGGTTTAGTTTTTATGAATGATGGTTTAAGTATTAATTATCTCGTTTTACTAATAATTGGTCCCCTTATTTTAGGTTTATATCTCTATCAAAGTAAAAAAATTAAGCTTCTTTATAATTATATCTTTGATATCAAAATTGTTTTTAAAGATAATTCTTATTTATGTTGTCGGGCCTTTTTAGATTCGGGTAATCGTCTAAGAGATACGATCACTGGCAAATACGTTATTTTAGTCGAAGAAAATATCATTAAAAGGAAAACGAATAAATACATCTATGTTCCATATCATGCTTTAAATAAACACGGTTTAATTCCGTGTTTAAGCATTAATTATTTGGAAATAAATGAGAAACAATATCGCAATTATTTAGTGGGGATTACCCCCGATAAATTTAATATTGAAGGCATTAATTGCCTTTTAAATAATAAATTAATGGAGGAACTATGTTAAAAGAATTAATATTATGGTTGAAAGCGAAGTATAATGAAGTTTTCTTTGTGGGGGCCACTGATAAATTACCACCACCTTTAAGTAAAAAGGAAGAACTGCAATATTTAATTAAAGCCCAAGCCGGTGATTTAGAAGCCCGCAATAAATTAATTGAACATAATTTACGCTTAGTTGTTTTTCTTGCCAAAAAGTATGAAAATACGGCTTATGATATCGAAGATTTAGTTTCTATTGGTTCGATCGGTTTAATTAAAGGAATTAATACCTATAAGATTGATAAAAATATTAAATTAGCAACGTATGCTTCCCGTTGTATCAGTAATGAAATTTTAATGTTTTTACGAAAGAATAAGAAAAAACGTACTGAAGTATCTTTAGAAGAAACCCTAAATTATGATGCCGATGGAAATGAACTCCATTTAGAAGATATCTTAGGTACCGATATTGATTTAGTCCCTAATATGTATGAACAAACTATTGATAAAGAATATTTAGCCAAAGAAATTGCGGCCTTAAATGATCGGGATAAACAAATTATGATGCTGCGGTATGGTTTAAATAACCAAAGAGAGTATACCCAAAAAGAAGTTGCTGAAATGTTAGGCATCTCGCAAAGCTATATTTCGCGAATTGAAAAAAAGGTGATCAAGAAATTAAAACAAATCATGCAATAAAAAAGTCGTAAGACTTTTTTATTCAGTTCATTACCAATTTTAATTTTAGTTACAGTCTATATGGTAGTTGAGATTTATTTCTTAACTACCTTTATTTTAAATTTTATAATACATTTGATTTTTACTAGTTGGTTTATCGGGAATAGTAAGAGCTACT
>CANQCH010000033.1 GCA_947589165.1 uncultured Bacilli bacterium | reverse complement strand
AAAAAATAATACTAATAAAGCTTAAAAGTATTTACATTTTTTTTCCTATTTGCTATAATTTAGACATAATAAAGGGATGATAAAATGAAAATGATAACGAGTGAAGCTAAAAGACTTTTAGACAAACTTTATAATCTTCGTGGTAACGATAGTGTGATCTTAAAACAAATGAATAAGGAAAGACAAGACGCTATTGAAACCCAAGAAAGAACGAAAAATGAAAAAGAAGTGTTAATTCAAGAAATTGAAAGATTAACTAACGAAGAAGCTTTACTAGCCGAACAAGGCAACAAGTTAATGAATGTTTTAAGTAGCATTAATCGGGATGATTTTGCTTTTGTTTTAGATCAATTACATATTGATTTTGAACCGGAAGCTTTAAATGAAAAAGTTAATAAATTATTACCGGAAACTATTGATAAAGTGGTAAGCGAAAATGAAACTGCGCAAGAAAAATTAACCAATGTCGAAAAAGAAATGAATAATGCTATTACTTTAGTAGAAGAATTAGGTATTCGGAAAGATGAAGCTTTAAGTAATCAAAGTAAGTTAAATGAATATTTTGATTTAGCTTTAAATGGTAATATTAATATTACGCGGGATGAAATTGTTAATTTATTAGAAAAATTTGCTTTTAATGAAGATGAAAGACGGGAAGCAGCGAAATTATTGATGTTCCCTGAAGACGCTTTATATGATTATGATGCTAATTTAAATGGCCACGAAGAAATTAAAGTTGAAGAAAATGAACCCGCAGTGGCAGTAGATACTACCTTAGAAACCGAAGTTGTTGGTGAAGATTTAACCAAAGAAATTTTGGCTGAAGAAGAAACTATTGCGTCAAAAGAAGAAACGGTAGAAACTCATGAAACTAATCCGGAATCAGCCAAAGGTTTATTAGAAAAAACGTTAATGGAAGCCGGTTTAAATGCAAATCAATTTTCGGATAAAGCTATTACGAAAATATTAGAAAACTATGATGCGGAATTAATTAAAAAGAATGTTGAAATATTAAAAAATAAAAATATGCAATTAGATATTTTATTTGATAACTATGAATTATTATATGATCAAGAATTAAATGAAAAAGTAGAAAAGTTATTAGAAATAGGTAAAGAAATTAGTGATATTTGCATGATGCCAAGTGTCTTAGTTAAGTATGATTTAAATGGTTTAAAAAATACAATTAATGTTCTTCAAATAAGTGGTTTAGATCCAAAGAAAGTACCTTTAATGGCATATTAAAGAAAGGGTGGTAATATGGAAAAGGAATTTGTGGAATTACTTCCAGAAATAACAGCAAATTTTAGTGAACAAAAGAAGGAACAAGTTTATAAGTTTCTTTATAGTGCCCGCGTAGCTTATAGTGAAACTTATAATTTATTAAAAGAAAGAGACATTAAATTAACGGGGCCCGAACAATTTATAGTTTGTACGTTAGAACCAAGAACAATGTATCAAGCTTTATTATTATATGAACAAATGGGTTTAATTGATTTTATGAAACAAAACCCATCATTACTTCGAAATAAAGTAGTTTCGATTATGCGGCGGATGGCTAAATGTGATGCAATTAATGTTCCTTATAAAGATGAAAATGGTTTAGTGGCTTCTTTTATCTTTGATGGTCGGGAATTTAATCGCCAAGTAGGACCATTATTAGAAAGCAAAAAAGATCTTGTGGAACCCGAAAAAGAAGAAGATCCTACGGATTTAATGGTCGTACCTAATGATAGTAAAAAAAATAATCGCATTAAAGATTACGCCATGGATTTATTAAAAATGTTTAGTTTAGATAGTGAAGAAAATAAACAAAAAGTTATAGCCGCGATTGATAAAATGGATACTACTAATTTAAGTGAAAAAGAAGTTTTAGTTAATGTCTTTACGGATTCATTTACGATAGGCGATATGAATGTTTTAACAACTGGGATTGATGAATTATTAAATGAAAGGAAGATTGCCTAATGAAATTTTTAGAAAAATATGATTTTACGGAAGAAGATATTGATGAATTAGTAGATACAACCCCAAAAAAAATAATGAATGCCATTAAAAAATCGCAAGATTTAGTGGAAGCTAATTTAGGCTACTTAAAAGATTTAGGCGTTAAAACTTGTGTAGATATCTTCATTACTTTCCCGGATATGTTTTTTATGGATCATAGTACCTTTAAAGAAATGTTAGATAAATACGAAAAAGATTCTCTAGTGGAAAAGTTAAATGCTAATTATCGTTTAATTGAATTTTTATAAGATGATGGAAGTCATCTTTTTTCTTGCAAAAAAAGAAAAAATTAACAGAATTCGCCCCTGATGAAGATTGCATAATGAATTTTGTTATGTTATAATTTGGTTAGCGAAATAGGAAATAGGCGGTGAAATATGCTACTAATGGACTTTTTAGGAATTCATGAAGCTATCAGAGCGTTGTTTTTGATCATAGATGGATCTTTATATAATTTGATTTGTGGATTTTATAAAGTTTTTTTAGCGTTAGCCAATTTAAACTTATTTTCAAATGAAGATTATGAAGGTATAGTTAGACGAGTATACATTGTTTTAGGAATCATCATGCTCTTTGTTTTATCGTATTCATTACTTCGCGCTATTATTAATCCTGATGAATATTCTAAGGGCGAAAAGTCGTTTCCGAATTTAATTAAAAATGTTTTAATATCTTTGGTTATCATTGTGTTATTACCAACCATCTTTGATGTAGCTTTTAGAGTTCAAGGAGCAATTTTAAATCAAGATGTTATTGGTCGTATAATATTAAACGAAAATGTTGGCCAGGGATCCATTAAAAATGGGGGTTCGACAATTGCTGCCAATGTGTTTAAGGCCTTTTTTTACGTTAATGAGGATAGCTCTACCGGAGACCATAGTGCCCAATACAATGAATTAAGCTGGGCAGTAGATGGCGCTTTTGATGAAGTGGGTAGAGGCGGAAGTTTCTTGATTTTTGCGAGTCGTGAATATGATGCCTACGCGGATGGTACCTATGTTAGTACTGTAAATTTTCCTAAAAGTGTTGCTGATAATGCTATTTCACACTCTTGGCCATGGTCAACGGTTGCCGGGGTTTTTGTTTTATGGTGTATTTTATTATTTTGTTTTGATTTAGGTGTTCGGGCCATAAAATTAATTTATTATCAAATGATTGGTCCCATTGCTGCGGCTTGCCGCGTCATTCCGGGCAATAAAACTAAAGATATATTTCCAAATTGGGTTAAATTAACATTTGCAACTTTTATGGAAGTATTTGTGCGAATTTTTATTATGTACATTGGCGTGTATTTAATAACTTTATTAGTTGAAAAATTTCCAGATATTAATGCTGCTGGCGTTGATATGGATTTAAACTGGTTACAAATATTCTTACTTCGCGCTTTTCTAATTATGGGGATTGTGGCCTTTATTAGACAAGCTCCAAAATTAATTCAAGATGTCTTTGGCTTTGATACTGGCGGTATGAGTTTAGGTGTTAAAGGCTTATTTGAACGTTTAGGCAATGGCGGAGCGTTTGCTATGGGTGGTGCTGCTATAGCTGGAATAGGTGGCTTAGGAAAAGGCTTAAGACATAATATTCATAATATTAAACAGGCTAAGGGCATTAGAAAACTTAGCGCGGTTGGTAGAATGGTCACAGGAATTCCTGGAAACTTTTTTGGTGCTGGAGGCAGAGCTTTTGTTAATAATTGGAATGCCAAAAATTTTGGAGATGCTAAATCAGGTGTTGATAAAGGTGTATCCGGTACTCTTGACTCAATGACTAAAAAAGAAAATTATAGAGCGAGTGTAAGGGCACCAGGACTTTTTGGCACTACAAGAGGAAGAATTAAAGCAGGTGCAAAGGGAGCAGCAGCATTTGTTGGTTTTGGAGATGATTTTGAAAGATTACAAAATCAACAAAAACTTTATAATGAAGCAAATGCCTTATCAAGTGTTAAAGATATTGTTACTGATGATCCTGTCGTAATGGCAGCTATTAAAGAAAAAGAAGAAGCCGCTAAACGAGACAATCAACATTATATGAAAAATATGCGCATGAGGATGATTAATGGTCAAAATATAGCTGTAGATAGAGTAACAGGGCAAGCAATTCAAGATGCTTCAGGTAATGTTTTTGGTAGTTTAGAAGCAGCAGCAAGATTTAGAAGAACCCAAGATGTTGAAATGGCGGATAATATTTTAAAATTAACGCAACAATTAGCACTACACGAAAAGTTTGCTAAAGGGGATGGCCGAGTAATAGCGGCGATAAATAAGACGAATAGATTGATAAATGAAAATCGTGGAGATACTAATATGACCCAATTAGGTACTGTACGTGATTTATCAGCTCAAGAAATTTCAATGATTCAGCAAGCTCTTAATTCAGGCAATGCTAGTATGATAGATAAAGCTTTGGATACATTAGGTAAAACTCAAGGTACAATGTTATTTACTGATAAAGCTATGAAAGCTGCTGGCGGTGACGTAACAGTAAAATTAGCTAATTTAAGAGAAAAACAACAAGGTAAGGGAAGTTAATCCTTAAAAATAATAGAAAGGGTAAAAAGGTATGAATAATTTTATAATTCCAGCAAATACAAAAAAGTCACAATTGATATTAGGTTTTTTTACACCAACTGATTTAATTATATTTGGGACGGGTGTGGCCTTAACGGTAATATTGCTATTGGTATTGCAAGATGCTTCCTTTGCGGAGTTAGTTATGATCTTAATGCCGGCCATGATTACGGGTTTACTTGTTATGCCGGTGCCTAATTATCATAATGTTTTACAATTAATAACTAATATTGTGAATTTTTATCGCGGAAGAAGAAATTATTATTGGAAAGGTTGGTGTGTAAGAGATGAGTTCGAAGACGAAACTAAATAGTAAAGTTAAAAATAGTAGTAAATATACGGAAAATTGGTTACCAGTTAAGCAAATTATTAATGGGATGATTTTACTTGATACAGGGGAATATGTGACGGGAGTTAAAGTAGCACCAAAAAATATATTTATTATGGATTCCGGTATGCAACAAAATACGATTGCTAATTTGCAAAATTTATATAATTCAATCGATTTTGAATTTTGGTTACTTATTGCCGATCGACCAGTTGATATTGATGTCTATTTATCCCGCTTACAAATCTTATATAATAATGCCACTAATAACGCAATTAAAAAATTAATTATGCAAGATATTAATAAAGCTAATTTATTTATGAGTGCCGAATATAATGTCGTTGATACGGAATACTATATTTTATTTAAAGAAAAACGCATGGAATTAGTCCAAAAGAAATTACACAATATTATGAGTGGTTTAGCTACCGCAGGTTTACAATCAACGCAAACATCCAATAATGATTTAAGAATTCTATTAGATAATTATTTAAATGGTGGAGAACAAACCACCTTTGGGACGGTGATGTAAGATGAGTAAATTAAAAAGTGAATTAGCTCCTAAGGGAATTGAATTTAAACCAACAGAGTTTGTTTTAGGGGGTAAATATTCAACCATTTTAACCATAGTGTCTTATCCGAAAAATATTATGTTAGGTCATTTAGCCAATTTAACAAGTATTCAAGGAGTAAAAATTGCCATTAAGCATATTCCTATTCAATTTTCTGTTTTACAAAAAATGATTAATAAGGAAATTGCTGATTTAAAACAAAGATATCAAAATGAAAAAGACCAAACAATGCAAGAAATGATTCGCCAAGACTATGAATCATTGGAACAATTTATTCAAATGTTAGCGGCTACCCAAGCCCGGATTTTTGATTTTCAAATGCATTTATTAATTACCGCGGATAATAAAGAAGAATTAGAATTACGTAAAGTTCAAGTTCGTAGTATTTTAGAAGGCTTAGGAATGAAAGCAGTAGCTTTAATGTTTGAACAAGAAAAAGCTTTAAAATCTATTATTCCGATTTTTCCACCGCAAGATATTGAACAAAGAATTGGGACCCCAATTCCATCCATTACGGTGGCTGGAATGTATCCGTTTATTTTCGATAGTATTAAAGATCCCGGCGATGCGACTTTATTAGGTGTTGATTTTTCGGGTGGAGTTATTTTGTTTAATCAATTTTTATATCAAATTAAAAAGGAAAACAATCGTAATAATGCGAATATTATTTTACTTGGGACTTCAGGAAGTGGGAAATCTACGGCGGCCAAATTACTTTTACGGACCCATTTAAGAAATGGTTGTAAAGTCGTTTGTGTGGATCCTGAAGGCGAACTAGGGGAAATGTGTAATGCCCTTGGTGGTGATTTCCTTGACCTTGGTAAAGGTGGCGATTTCGGGATGGTTAACCCATTAGAAATCGTAATTGATGCCGATGAAGAAGAAATTTCTCAAGGATTAGGTTATACCGTTTTAACGAGAACCATTCAACAATTAAAAGCGTTTATGAAATACTATACACCTAACATTGAAGAAGATGTTTTAAATATGTTTAGTGAAGTAGTTCAAGATACTTATAAACGTTATAAAATTGATTTTGATACTGATTATACGACTTTAACATCAAATGATTATCCAACGTTTGACGATGTTTATGCGACGATTAAAGGGCGGTTATTATCCATGACTGATGCGACGCATGAACGAGATGTTATGGAACGGTTGGAATTAAAGATTAGACCTTTAGTTAAAGAATTAAGATATTATTTTACTGGGCATACAACATTAAATGTTCAAAGCGATTTTATCGTCTTTAATATTAAAGAGTTAATGAATAGTGATGATAATATTAAAAACGCTTTATTCTTTAATATCTTAAAATATGCTTGGGGCTTATGCCTTGATAAAAATGTTAATACTATCATGTATGTTGATGAAGCTCACGTGCTTTTATCTAGTCATAATGAATTAGGTGCTGAATTTTTAGCTCAAGTCCAAAGAAGAAGTCGGAAATACAATACTGGAACCATTATTATTACCCAACAACCAACTGACTTTGCGGCGCCAAATGTTATTACGCATGGTAAAGCTATTTTTGATAATGCGGCTTACTATTTAATCATGAATTTAAGAAAACAAGCGATTGAAGATTTAGCTAAATTAATTGATTTAAATGAAAGTGAAAAAGATTCCATTAAATATTATAATCAAGGTGATGCTTTGTTTATCTGTGGTAGCCGAAGAATGCGAATTCAAGTAGTTGTTAGTCAAGAAGAGTTAGATTCCTTTGGTTCTGGGGGCGGATTATAGTAACAATATAATTCTTTAAGTTTGGTGGTGAAAAGGCATGAATGATGATACAACCGACAACAGCAAGAAAAAAGTTGGCAAAAGAAGTAAAGTAGCAGAGGAAACTGCTACTAATTTTGGTGAATTATTATATAATCCTAACAATCGTCACATGCAACCATTAAATGGGAGTTTAGTACCGGCAGGCGAATTAGAACATGATGATGAAGAGGAAGAAGAAAATGCGGAACAATTAGCCGATGCGGAAAACGAAAATGAAAATGCCGAAGCTGAAACACCACAACCTTTGGGCGTTATTGGGGCGCCAATGCCTGAAACGGATGCTATAAAAGGTAAATCAAAAATTGATACATTAATGGCTGTTTTTCGTTGGAAAAAATACATTATTTTGATTGCAGCTTGTGTTGTAGGTTTTTTCTTAATGCTTCTACTAGGAATTTTGGGCCCGGTTGGCGAATATGCGCAAAGTGACTATAACTCTTTATGTGAAACGGAAGGTACGGGAACCCTTTTGTCTTTTTTAACGTCTTGGGAAGGCGGCGAAGATGAAGCCCATTCTTGTGATGATGGAGCCGGTTATGTTGGTTATGATATTGGTGATGGAACCGTTTCGATTGGTTCTGGGATGACCAACCATGTTATTACTTCTTCTTTGGTTTCTCAATATATTAAAGATAAAGGTTGGGAACAATATTTTAATAAAAATTCGGATTCTACTTATCGGGTGGATGTTGGTTTATGTGTACCTAAAGATATCATTAATGATTTAAAAGTATTAGTTTTAGAAGAAACGTTTGCCAAACCTATTGATCAAGCGGCCGCTAAATACAATGTCGAATTTACCCAATTTCAAAGAGATGCTTTAACTTGTTTTAATTATAACCTTGGTGCTGGTCATACTGAAGAACTAGTTAGTGCTTATGCCTCAGGAAGTTACGAAGGTTTATGGAACGTAATGAAAAATTATGTTAATGCTTGTATTAATGGTAACTGTGGTCCTATGGATGCCCTAAAGAAAAGACGAAAAGCAGAATTTGCTTTATTTGTAACTGGCGATTATTCCGATCAAGGTAAATTTTATAGTCGCAGTTTAAGTAATTATGATGATTATAATTCCGAAGGGGTAATGTATCAACGGCCAGTATGTATTGGAGATATTTCTACTAATTATACTAATGTAACCAGTAATGGTTTAAATGATGTTTTAACTGGTCCTTTAAAGGATAAATTGATCGAAAAAGGTACAACGTATTTAAGATTTAATGAATATATTTTAAATAACGTTATTAAGGCTGGAGTTGGTACAAGAGAAGGTGTAGTTGCTGCAGCAGTATCTTTAGTAGGTGGTTTATACGAAAATTATAGTATTCGGATTCCTTACACATGGGCCGGCCAACATGGTGGCTATATTAGCGGAATTAGAAATCCCGCTGGTGGTGAATTTTTCGGTGTGCATCCACTTTGGGGTTCATCAATCTCTTATTATGTCCATAATAGTGAAATTAATAGAACCTATTATCATTATGGCCCCGATTGTTCAGGCTTTGTTATGTGGGCTTTGCATAATGGGGGAATGTCTACGGGTTATTCAACCGGTAATCGAACGAGTTTAAATGGTAAAAGAATGGGTAATCCTGGCGATTTAATGTGGCAACCAGGGCACATTATGTTAGTTGTCGGAGTTAGTGATGAGGAGAAAAAATATTACGTAGCTCATGCAGCTGGGGGCGATCAAGGAACAAAAATTAGTACAATTGGTTTTTCAGATAGTACAAGTAAAATAGTCAATATGGATGCTTTTTATGCCAATCAAGGCAATCGAAAATATACCGATGCCACAAAATTTTCAGAAGCTTTTAAAGCAGGTCAAATTATAGAATAAAATGGTGGTGAAAAATGAAAAATAAACTTATATTATTAATAGCATTACTTTTATTAAGTGGTTGTACCGTCGAATATAATGCCAATATTACGCGGGATAAAGTAATAGAAACAGCGACTATAAATGAAATTATAAATGCCGACTATCCCGTGACAGCTTACATAAATGATCAAGGTTCAAGTGAAACAAATGATAAAATTGAAGGTATTGATTATTATGATATTCTCACACATGATCATGTAATGACTTATAAATATACCTTTCCATTTGATAGATATACGGAAGGAACGGGGGTAAACTATTGTTACAAAGAAGTACATTTTACTAAAATTGGTCAAAAAGAATATAAAATAAGCACTAGTAATTATAATTCGTGTATTGATTTTTATAATGAACTTGAAGAAATTAACGTTAATTTAACTTTTTCTGATGACTTTGCAATTACGAGTCATAATGCTGATAAAATTAATGATCATACTTATACTTGGGTAATAAATCGAACTAACTATCAAAATAAAACTTTAGAAATATCTTATTTATTAAAGGATGCTCCCACGGCAATAACCAAAAATAATAGTTCCAATTGGATCATTATTTTAATTAGTTTTCTTGGTCTTAGTATTACATTAGCCGTTATAATAAAATTTAAAAATAAAAAATGGAAAGGTAAATAAGATGAAAAAGAAAATATTATTATTAAGTATTTTATTATTAAGTGGATGTACTGTTAACTATGACTTAAAGATAACGGAGGATGATTTTCAAGAACAAAGTGTAATTAGCGTTGATACGAATAAAAATG
>CANQCH010000032.1 GCA_947589165.1 uncultured Bacilli bacterium | reverse complement strand
AAAATTTTGATAAAGCATCCAAAAATTGCTACCAATATAGTAGCCGTTAATGTTACCCATCCCCAATATTTTTTTACTTTTTCCATTAATTTTTCCATGTTATTTTATTTTTATCCCTCTTTTCCTTTTTATCAATTAAGCTGTAAATTGTGTTCCTGATGGTAAATTTGTTTGAAAAGTATTACCACTTTGAGTTACGACATCTCCGCGTTGTGTTAAGCAGGTTATATTAAAACCACCAAATCGCCGTACTGAATGTCTAATAAATAGTTCAACAACACGTTTGTTATCAACTATGTTTGCAATTCCATAAACTAAAGTTGTAATATTACCAACTGCTGCAATGGCAACATGATCAGTACCATCATCGTTGCTATATGAATGTGCAAAAATAATGCCGCTTTGATTATTCCAACCACCACTATTAATTAAAAAGACTGCATTTGAGTCTTCATATTCTGCGCTCGTAATAATTGCAATTTTTGTATACATATTAGCGGTAGCTCCACCAGAAACGGCGTTTTGATAAGTTCTGGCATCTAATTGTTCTGCTTTTATACTGTTTTGATATATACCATCTTCTATATGATTTAATCTTTCGGGTGTAATTGGTGTTGATGTGTCAGGTAATCCTTTCCAATTTTGTTTTTCGTATGCCATATTATTTGGCATATTACTTTTGCTCTTATGCTGTTCTTCTCCAATAGGCTACAACTTTATAAGGCGAAAAACTAGACGCTGTGTCTGTATCACCAATTGAGTAAGAAGCCTTAACATTATTGAACTCACTGTTGGCTGTACTATGACCTGTATTCATTCGTGTATCAAACGTTTCTGTTTCTACTCCTGATGATTTAGTATATTTGTTTTGTGAGTAAGACCATGCCCCTTGGTTGTCAAAATTTTGTATAATAATTTCCGACCAGTTAATTAACATACCGATTTTAAAATCGTGGCGATGAGTTTTACTTCCTCCAGTTTTTCCTATTTCATCAAAATCATTATCATTTGGATCATATCCAATTGGTGTTAATCCAACTAATTCTCTTTCCCAAGTAAATCCCAAATAATTACTATAATCAGTATCTGTGAAATCAATAAAGCCTCTCCCTATTGGATATACTTTATCTAAAATAGCATTCGCCATCTTTTCAAAAGTATTTTTATTAAGTGGAGTTTTTTTACTTGGCAAATTTTCTATTATACCATCTAAATTCATAGAGTAGCACCTCTACTTAACAGAAAAGAGCAAAAATAATATTTACGCCCTTCCCCCTTCCATTTGTGAGGTGCTGTTACTAAATAACCGCACCTCCTTCCATTTTTCGATTTTTGCTGTAATTGTATATATATTACGCATTAGTTTTGTCATCTTTTTCCTCCTTTTTCTCTTTAAGAGAATTGTTATAATTTTCTATTTCTTGATTTTCAGCATAAGTTAACTCATTGTATATTTTTTCCAAAATATTTTTCCAAATAAAAGGAGATAACTTTGAATTATTTATCTCCTTTACCAATTTTTCTTCATATTCTTTAACAATTAACGTAAGTGGTTTACCACTCATTATTCTTCATCTCCTTTAATTTTATTTTCTATATCTTCTATCTTATCTTGTAAAGTTTTTAAACAAGTTAAAATAAATTTATCAAGTACATTTGAATCATATTGTTTATATGAAATAATATCGTTAGGTAAATTATTTTTATCAAAATTTTTGTCTTCCATAATTGATGGATCTAAAATATTATTTTCTAAAACTTTAGCATATAATGTCTCAAATTTAAAAAATTTACTATAATTTGGTATCTCTTCTATATCATCAATTATAAAACCATACTGATGTTTATCCTTATATAATTTATATTTATAATCATAATTATAAATTTGAATCTGTTTTAATAAATTATAAGCTTCACTATAATCATCTCGATTAAATTCTTTTATATTTTCCTTTAAAATTTTAGATGAAGCAGAACCTGCCGTAGTTTGAATTCTTGCAGAAGATAATCCATTACCTTTAGCCCACACACTTGAAGAGCCCGAAGCATTTAATTCAATTTTTGACCATAAATAAATTGAAGCATTTGATGCTATTTCAACACCATCTTCACCCCAAATATTCATTTGGTATGTTGCTCCACGTGATGAGTCTTGATAACATCTAATATATCCCATCGAACTACCTATATTCGTAATCGATTGTGAACTTCTAAAAGAAATACCCAATCCTGATCCATAGCAAATATTTAAGGCACTTACATAAGGATGTGTAATTGAAGGAACATTACCATAGGCTGGCCCCATGGCAAAAAAACCTGCATTAGTTGTTAATTCTAAATGTCCACCAGAATATATTTTTACATAAGTGCCGCAGATAATATTTGAAGCGTTTATTGATCCTCCACTTATCCTATTAGCTGAAAATGTTCCTGATGTTATGCTACTAGCACTTATATTTTTAATATTAATTTTAGAAGCATCAATTGTTCCGCCACTTATTCTATCAGCGGAAAGTGTTCCTGATGTTATGCTACTAGCACTTATATTTTTAATATTAATTTTAGAAGCATCAATTGTTCCTCCGCTTATTCTATCAGCGGAAAGTGTTCCTGATGTAATTTTAGAGGCATCAATATTAGTAATATTTGCACTAGCAATTTGTAATACTCCGTTAATTATAGAACAACCGCCTATAATTCCCGCTTTTGCAGTAATCGTTCCGTCCTTTGATAACATAAAATTATCAGATGTAATTACTAATTGATTCACCGCAACATTTAATGCACTAATTATCTCTCCTGTATCACCCTTGTCAATTTTTAATGATACATCGCCTTTTACTTCGTTTATTTCACCATTTACGTCATGAAATTGTGCATTAACTGATTCGGTAATACTAGTAGCTGTTTGACTAATACTACTATGTAATTCAACAACAGTTGCAAATTGAGATGTATAAATATTTGAAACCATTAATCTAACATATAAATATCCTGTTTCATAACCAAGCAAAGTAATTGAATAATCACCCGACGATAAAAATATATTTGGATATTCATAATCAATTATTTGAGTTTGTGATAATCTTTTTGGTTTTCCATAATTTTCACTGTCTTTATCCAAATCTATTTCTAATTTTTTAATGATTTGACAAATTTTATTTTCATAATCCAATCTAAATTCGTCATAAGTATTTTCATCTAAATATAATAAATCATCTGGCAATTCGTAATCTACTATTTCCTCTGTTGTTTTATTAACGAATCTAATTGTTCTAACAGACATAAATAAATCTGTGCTTGGATATAAATTATCGAACGGATAAAGATAAGAAATATTTTTCCCCGAAGGTCTAACCACAATCGCTATCGGTTCACTTTCATGAACATTAGATAATTCAACACTACCATACATGGTTTCACTAGATGTTGTCATATCAGTTATTGAACCAATAGATTGTTCGATTTTTTCGATAGACATTTGTAATTTTGCGATATTTTCTGATTGATCATTAAAATTTTTAATTTGTTGAATTATGTTATCTATATTAATTTCGATTGAGGAAATTTTCGATATATCTTGTTCTAAACTTTTAACCACTAACAATAATTCATTGTACCCTTCAATAACATCTGTATTTAATTTTCCTGTTGTAATAAAATCAGCAACTATTTGCCCATCTTGCGTCATAGCTAGTTCATATGGACCATCAATACCATTATTAGAATATCCTAAACCATTAATATTCCATCGCCAAACTTTTTTAGCAGTAGCTGGATTATCAGTATCCATAATAAATAATTCATTTTGAGTTTTTAAAATATAGCCTCCAAGAGCATTATTTAAAGCCTCGGTAGCACTTTTTTTAGCTTGATCCAAAATTGAAGATGGAGAAATACTTTCGACATTATAATGAAGATTATTTAATGTGCTTGAAATGGACATTGTGGATGAACCAATCTCAAAATTATCTATTGTATCTGTTAAAACATTATATTTAACTTTTATTATCCGTGTTGTATAGTTTAATCCTAAAATTTGAGCTGTAATTATATCGCCAAGATTTACTCTTTCTAAATTTGAATACATATCATAATATTCTTTTGTTTTAGAAAGTTCTAACCAATCAATCTTAACATTAATGCTAGGTTTATCTACACCAGAGTCAAAAAGTAATTTAACTCTATCACGAATAGCCTGATATGCTTCTTCTACTGTATGATAACTTTCTTCATCATTAGGATCATATTTAATATCAGAAAATTCTATGCTTCCAACTTTAGGTGTTGGATACGAATTAATTAATTCACTATCAACATATTTTTCAGGAAGTGTTAAGCCATCATAACCTTGAGGATATATTCTTGTATATATTTCTGTTGCATCAGTGTTTATTTGAATATTTTTTATATTTTTACCTATTATTAACTTAACATGATTATCTTCTCCTATTTTATCTGTAATTGTAATTGTAAAATTATCTCTATCAATCTCACAATTAAATAAATTAATGAGTGAATTATCATCTTCTCCTATCAAGCACTCTACGGGATTTTTGTTAACGTATCTTGCACTTGCTCTTTTATTTGTGATATTAGATCTTATAATAAAGTTATTTGGAAAATTAGTTCTTTGTAATATCCAATTGCCAAAATCTTCAGGCGCCAAATTAGTTGGAGCGATATCTTCTATATGATTTTCTTTTAATATATAAAAAATATGTAATGCTGTAATAGTTAAAGTTCTAAAATTTTTTACGATAGATTTTATTATAAATAATTGATCATTGTACCTGCTAGTATTACATTTAATGATGTTATCATATACTAAATATTCTACATTTTGGCCATTAATAGGATATTCAATAGTTAATTTTAATGTTGAATTTATTTCTTCTTCAACATAAGCACTTATACAATCTTTTAAAAAACCTAAGCCATTATTATGAAAATCTTTACATTCTTTATCATATATCGTCATTTTGGTCACCTATAAATAACATTTTCGATATTTAATTAAGAAGGAAGTGATATTTCCAATATATTCAATAATATTTTCGCCAGGTTTTAAGGTTGGAAAATCATTCAACATTATATGAGATTGATTTATCATATTTTTTGTAATAACTTTATTTTTACAGTCTAAAACATATAATCCATCTGCGTTATACAAATAAAATGTCTGATTATTAATAGTTATTTGTAAATCACCACTGCCTTCAATCTCAATAGTTGGAAGCATTTTATATGTAGCATCCGCAATTATTAAATTTTCCTCATTATTTAAAACATCAAATTCGTTTTCATTTATGTCCTCTGCAATAGGATTACACAAAAATTGAACTACAAATGATCTAAAATTATAAATTACTTTACTAAATTCAATCGAATTTTGGATAATAGCCGTATATTGTCTTTTACCATCTGGCGACAATGTGCCATATCCATCTAAATATTCTTTTATAGAATCTAAATCAGCATAATCAGTATTACAATGACATTCGACCGATACAACAAAACTTGAATAAGTTTCGGAATCAATTGATAAAAAGCCATCTCTGCCTTCGATTTCATATGTTTCTATTCTTTTTTTACCTTTAGAAAAAGTTGGTGTTTTTTCGACTATGATTCCCTTATCCTTAAAATCTATTCCTTTCCATAAAAGCATACTATTTACCTCCTTTAGCTAAAGACGAATTTTTACGATAAAATTCTAATTCTTCGGCAAGTGATTGAATATCCGTTTCTCTAGTGTTATTAAAATTTTCAATTTGAATAATTAAAGGATTAGAATTCGCCGTAGGATTAATAACAGGATTAACACTTGTTTCAACTTTACTTGATAAGCCTTTCATTGCTTTTTCAACATCCACTGCAGAATCCAAAATTCCTTCTGCCATTCCTTTGCCTAAATTTTCACCTATTTGATCACGCATAACTGTAGATGGTGAGTGAATACCAAATAATTTTTTAATGAAATCAAGAACGTTACCAATCCAAGATTTGATTTTATTCTTTATCCAATCAAATGAATTTTTAATTCCATTCCATAAACCTTCGACCACATTTTTACCTACATCTGCAATAGAAGAAAGGCCACCAATTAATCCTTTTACTATAGCCGCTATTATCTTTGGTGCTTGTAAAATTAATGATGGGATAGTTTTTATAATACCTTCAATTAAAGCTATTAGTATCTTTACACCAGCTTCTAAAATTAATGGAAGATTAGCAATTAACGTCGATATTATATTTTCAATAATTGTAGGAATCATATCTACTAAAATAGGGATCGCATTTGTTATCCCCTCAATTAATCCTACTAAAATATCAATACCAGCCATTATTATTTGTGGCAAATTTTGAATTATAATAGTAATTATTTCTTGAATTACTCGTACAATTGCTGGTAGTAATTGTGGTATAGCATCCGCAATACCTTCAATTAAAGCTATTAGTATCTTTACGCCAGCTTCTAAAATTAATGGAAGATTTTGCACAATAAAATTTACAACATTAGTTAATAAAGTTGTAACCATATTCATTATTGGTTCAATATTAGTTAAAATCGAACTAATTAATGCGTTTAATATCGAAAAAACACCTTCAACTAAAATTGGCAATAATGTTGGTAATACTTCCACAATCATTCCCACTAAAGAATTTAATGCCTGAACAACAAATTCTAATATTTTGGGAATATTTTCATTTAGTTGTGATCCAATATTATCTGCTAAAGAAGAAATAATATCAGATATTTTTGACATATCTTCTTCTTGGAATCCATCCGCTAATATATTACTAATACTACCAATTGACTCTTCTATTGGAGCTACCATTCCTGAAATTGCTGGCATAAATGATGCAGTAATATTGTTTTTTAGGCCTGTGAATTTAGCATCCATTCTTTGCATCATATCATCAAATGAACCAAATTGATTTAATACATCTCCACCGACAACTAAACCAGCATTTTCTGCTTCTTCACCCAATCTTTTTAATTCTGCCCCTCCAGCTTTTATTAAAGGATTTAATTCTTGAGCTGATTTACCAAACAATTTCATGGCTGTTGCATCACGTTCTGTATCATTTTTAATTTTACCTAACGCATCAATCGTATCCATAAAAATATCTTCTTGGCTTCGCAATTTACCACTCGTATCAGTTAAAGATACACCTAAACTTTTATATGCATCCTTGTTAGTATCCAAAGATTTTGTCATTTTAGACATTGCACCTGTCATAGTGCTTACATCAGTATCTATGAACCTTGCAGCATAATCCCATTTTTGCAGAGTATCAGTGGATACATTCGTTTGATTAGATAAAGTAATAAGATCATCAGCAAATTTTCCTGATTCTTTGGCCATGGAAACCATTTTTGCTG
Organism: uncultured Bacilli bacterium; assembly: GCA_947589165.1. Taxonomy (GTDB): domain Bacteria; phylum Bacillota_I; class Bacilli_A; order RF39; family UBA660; genus Onthocola_B. The sequence continues at coordinate 2,929 of CANQCH010000032.1, read as the reverse complement.
CAGTGGCAGATATAGCCCCAGCTAGCCCAGCCGCTAATTTAGTCGTTAATTCAGTAACTTTTAAAACAACGTCTCCCGCTACTTTACCTATATCACCCATTTTTGAAGCAAAGCCCTTTAAATCAATTTTATTAGTTGTATTATTTGTTGCGTCAAACTCATTATTTAATTTATTTAAACTTTGTTCCGTCGAAATAATTTCTCTTTCTAATTCACGAAACTGTTCCTCGCTCATTTCTCCACTAGCAAATTTTTCATCTGCTTGCTCTTTAGCGATTTTTAAAGTTTTTAATTTATCAGTGGTACTATTTATCGCATCAGAAAGTAAATTTTCTTTTTGAGCTAATAAATCCACGTTTTGTGGATCTAATTTTAACAATTTATCAACCTGTTTTAATTCATTTTGAACATTATACAAGCTTCCATTTACACCTTTTAGAGAATCTTGTAAGCCCGATGTATTACCATCGATTTCAATTGTTATTCCTTGTAGTTTTTTTGATGCCATAGTAGTACCCTCCTATCTTTTTTTACATATAAAAAAGGGCTTATTCAGCCCTTGTCTCTTAAACTGCTTCTGGTTTTTCATAAACTGTATCAAAGAATGAATTAAATGTTTCACCATTTGATTCGTTTGGTTCAATAGTAGCCTTGACTGCTAAATCAGTTTCTCTAGGCATTGCTTTAATTGACAATGTTTCCGTTGCAGGTGTAATACCGCTTTCTTTGGTACTAGCATCTTGATTTGGTCTTGCAGCCGTACAATTATAATACCAAGTTCTTCTTCCTTTAGAATCGCCTTGGACTTCAAAGCCTAAAGCAAAAGGTTGTGGCATTGCGGAAGCATTTTCATGTAATACACCATTTTCATCTTCCGTCATTCCCAAAATATCTATTAAAAACTCTTTTGGAAGTAAGGCAATTTCCAAATCGCCTTCATATCCTTGATTTGCCGTTGTTGAAAAATAAATAACGTCATCCGCAAAAAAATCACTAGAATCACCAGTTGGTGATAATGTTAAATTAACCGCACCTGGTATTGCAAATGGCGTATCATAAGTATATTTTCCGTCAGCAATTTTTGTAATTTTTGCACATTTTACATTTCTTAAACCATATTTAATTTTCATTTTTTCCTCCTATAAAAAAAGACCATTATAGGCCTTTCAAATTAAATCATGTATCGTATTTGATAGATTTTTTCACTATCAATATAATCATCTCCCATTTTTTCATAGGATAAATGATTCTCTGTAAATAACTCTTCTAATTTTTGCTCAAAAGATAAATCTTTAATACTTGTTATTAGATCAATAATATACGGATTATCTCGATAATAAGTAATATCATCAGCTTTAAACGTTTCTGGGGCATCCGATCTATATAAAATAAATGGTGGTTTTGTATCATCATCGGCAAAATGATCATATGCAACAGGAATTTTTAATGTACATAATAATTCATAAATTTTGTCTGGAGACATATTACTCACCTCTTTTAATTACATTTTCTATATCATTTGTAACTTTTTTTGTAATATAATCTGCAACAGGTTCAATATGCTTAAAAGCTTTTGTCCTCTTACCATTTCTAGTAGCATGTCCTTTCTCTAAAAGATGAGTTAAGGCATACTCTTTGTTATAAATAGTTGCCTGTACATAATTATTACTTTTTGTTTTTTTTACAGACCAACCTTTATTATACTTTCCCGTTTTAACATGATAAGTATCCTTTGTATTCTTAAGCATATCAACGCCTTCATTTGCAGCCTCTATAATTGTTGTTTCAATAGCATCAACAATTTGCTCACTATAACTAGTAAGAATTTTATTTATATCCGTAATTGAACTTGCACTCATTATTTAATACCTTGCTTTATTCCTAAGACTAAAACCAAATCTGATTTGCCAACAGGAATTGTTCTGATTACAGAAAATTTTTGATTATTATATTTTACTTCTTCCTCGTTATTATAATTAGAAATTCTAATTTGCAATTCAGCAGTTGGGGTTATACCAACTGCTGCTGCATTATAAAATTCTTTTGAGCCAACTTTATTTTTTTTAGCATAAATTTTCTTTTCTTCTTCAACAAATATAATATTGCCAATTTTATCTTTTTTCTCAGTTTTAGAAATTAGATAAATTATTTCGGTATATTCCATTTTAAGCATCCTTTTCTAAATATTCGGCAAAATGTCTTAAATGGTCTTTTTGAAGATTATAAGAATCTTTATACATTGCACTATTACTAACATCAATTTGAGATTTTACATAAGTTATGATCGCAGTATTAATTAATTCATCTGGATTATCAATTTTAGATTTGGCAATGCCAGTCATTACCAAATCTTGTTTAGCACTCTCAATATACTGTTTAATAATTTCGTCAAAATCAGTATTATTAATACCTTCTATTTTTTTGATATTTTCTAACATTGCCACACTCCTATATTACTAAATTAGATTGATTTAAATTTAAGTGGTTTAAATTAAGTGTCCTAGTTTCTTTACCTTCACTTGTTATTTCGATAGTATTATCTTTGTCATGAACTTGGAATACAATTAAGCCATCATTTGGATCAACATCAACAGGTTTCTTTAATTTAGCACCAGTTCCTTTAAGTTCACACTTAATAGTTCCTTTAACTTGCCCTTTTGCTTCTTCAAAATACAAAGGAATAAAATTTCCAGTATTGTCAGTTTTATCAAATTCAGTCCAATTTTCAACATATTTTAAAGTACCTGTTACGTTGTCACCATCAATAGTTAAATTTTCCACTAAATCTTGGACAGTTTTTTCACCCAAATTTAATGAAGTTTCATTGCTGGGAACACTTACTTTTATTTTGCCCTCTTCGGGCACACTAGGGTGTAGATTGAAATTGGCCATAGCCAAAGTAATCAGGTCTTGGAGCACCATCAACAAG
>CANQCH010000031.1 GCA_947589165.1 uncultured Bacilli bacterium | reverse complement strand
TGGAAAGTTGGGCTAGAAATATTGATATTTCACGGCTATAACTTATTGTGGGCGAAAACTTATGGTACAGTTGGTCCCGTTGGCCCAATGTTACCAATACAGCAACAACCAGCGGTACTAAATTGTTGTTGGGCACATTTTATTTTTTGTAAAGCTTGATTATAATAATTCATTTTTCCTCCTCAATATATCGTATGAGCTTATCCACTTTTGGTAAATTATATTGGACTAGATAAAAAGTAAACCATTAGTATGTTTAAAAATTTAACTTTTAGTTATATATTAAGAAAGAAAGGAAGCAAATTATGAATCAAGAAAAAATTGGTAAATTTATTGCGAATATGCGCAAAGAAAAAAATTTAACACAAGAAGAATTAGCAACGAAATTAGGTATTACGAAAAATGCTGTCAGTAAATGGGAACGGGGCTTATGTTTAATGGATATGGCTTTACTTAAACCCCTTAGTGAAATATTAGGCGTAAGTGTAAATGAAATATTGGCGGGGGAAATAATTGAAGATAAAGACATTGAAAAAAAGAGTGAAGAAAATATTGTGAAATTAACAGAATTAATTGATTTAAAAACAATCCGTTATGGCATTATTGGGATGGCTTTATTTTTTATTGTTCTCGTTATAATTTCTTTTTTTAAAGATACTTCCCCATCAGCTTTAGTAAGTTTACTATGTGCCTATAATTCGATAACTTTTTTAAGTAGATATAAAATAAAAAAAACGCAAAGTGATTTTATTAGTGGTATTTTGTTTTTTATCGCGCTTATTTGTAATACCACCGCCTTTATTTTATCTTAAAAGCTATTTACAAACAATTGTTCTTATTATATAATCTTATTATCAGGGGGTATAATATGAATCAAAACAAATTAGAAACCATTTCCAATTTGTTTGAAGGAAAAGAAATTAGAAGTATTTGGGATAGTGAAAAAGAAGATTATTACTTTAGTGTAGTTGATGTTATAGGTGCTTTAACGGATAGCAATAATCCAAGAAAATATTGGTCTGTATTGAAAAATAGACTAAAAAAGGAAGGCAGTGAACTGACTACAAAATGTAGTCAGTTGAAAATGAAAGCTCCAGATGGGGAAATAAGATTGAGAGATTCCTTAGACACCAAAGGCATATTAAGATTAATTGAATCTGTTCCTAGTCCCAAAGCGGAACCATTTAAACTATGGCTTGCTAATTTAGGTAGTGAAAGAATTGATGAACCAAATAAAAAAATAGGAAATAAAAAATAAGTTATTTGCAAAAATCTAATAACTTATTTTTTAGATACATAGCGTTTTTAATCATTTCATGTTACAATAAGGGCAAAAAAGAGGTAATAAAAATGAAAAAAATTATCCGTAATAAAGAATTACAAAAAGCGACACGTAAGTTTACAGACCGGGAGCAACCACGAAAAGTATTTTGGGATGAATATCGGAAATTAGAACAAAATTTAAAAAATGATGAAGATATTCATGTTATTACTTATTATGGCGTCGGGGGTATTGGTAAAAGTACCTTACTTAGAAAAATTACGAAAGAATTAGAAGAAGAAAAAGCTCTTTTCGCTTTTTTTGATTTTGAAACTGCCCAAGATGCGAAAACCGTTTTGACTTTAATCAAAAATCAATTGGAACAAAAAGCGGCTTTTCAATTTCCTATTTTTGATCTAGCTCTTTATACTTATGCCCGGAAGATTGGCGAAAATACCGATAAGCCAGAAGTAAAATCATTAGTGGAAAAGAGTAAACCGCTTAGTTTTTTAGTTGATGTTTTAAACGAAATTCCCCTTATTGGGATGGCGTCAACACTTTTTAAATTAGCTGATTCTGGTTTAGCTATTATAAAAAATAATAAAATCAAATATAAATCTGATTTAATTCGCTTGGAAAGTGAAACCCCTGAAGAAACTTATAAAAGATTACCTTACTATTTTTCCCAAGATTTAGCGGCCAATTTAGAGAAAGCTGATAAACCTTTAGTTATTTTGTTAGATACATATGAAAAATTAGTTAATGAAATTAAAGCCGAAGGATATAGCTTAATGCAAGATGCTTGGTTAAGAAGTGATGAAGGACCGATTTTACAAGTGCCGGGAGTATTATGGATTTTAGCTGGTCGAGAAAAAATCAAATGGGGAGAATATGATAAAGACTGGGAAGAAACGCTTAATCAACATATTTTAGGTGATTTATCTTTTAAAGACACTAACGACTTTTTACAAGAAGCGGGAATTGAAGAAGAAACTTTGCGAAAAAAAATTTATGACCTTACCCATGGAACTCCGGTATACCTAGATATTTGTGTAAGTACCTATGAAATATTAAAAGAAAATGGCGAAGCCATAACGATTAATAAATTTGGAAAAAATGTTGATGTTTTAGTGGAACGTTTTATTCGGTATATGGATGCTCAAAGTAGTGAAATTGCCTATGTTTTAAGTCAAATTGGTAGCTGGACCGATGAACTGATTCAAGAAGTAGGTTACAAAATTTTACCTAATTTCTCCCTAACTTTGTACGAAAAAATTAAAGGTTTATCCTTTATCTTTTGTGAAGATGGCAAATATTATATGCATAAAACCGTTAGAGATATTTTAAGAAGAGAATGTCCTGATATAATTCTCCAAACTACCATGGGAGAAATGGAAAATTATTATGGTAAGTATTTGATGAAACAATCAGTTTTAGATAAGGATTATATTTCCAATATTGATAATTATTTTAATGCCGCGGTGATTAATTTTGTCTTGACTCAAGATGAAGATATCATTAGTTTGATAAGTCAGGTAATTGACTACCTTTTAAAAAAATTTTTATTCGATAAAGTTGATCAAAATTTAAATTATATTTATCCTCTTTTAAAAAAGGATTATCCCGATGTTAAATCGATGTATATTTTAGATTTGGATTATTCGGATATGTTAATTCGGCAAGGAAAAACTGCCGCGGGGATTAAACTATACGAAAAAGTACTTCAAGAAATGATGGCTAAAGAAGAATTTGATTTTTTAGGTTTGCAACGGATTGCTATAAATATGAATCATTATCGAACAATTGCTACTAATAAAAAATTAGCTTCGGATTTCCTAAATTATGTAAAAAGTTATGATTTGAAAAAGGTCGAAAGACACGATGAACCCGGATTTATGAATATTATTTATAATATTGAGGCGAATCTATGTGAAGTTTTATCACTTTACGAAGAAGCTTTTGATCTTTACTTAAAAGCAAGTAAAGGGAATGAAGATAACGCCTATCGTCCAACAATGAGTATTCTTTCGGTTTTATCTCTTATGACGCAACATGATATATTTTATAAATCGACCGAATGTGTTGAATTAATTGAAAAGATGATTGCCGAGAATTCAACAATCGATCCTAATTATTTTAATGCCATGTTAACTTTAACCGCTTGGTATGTCAAAAAAATTAACAACAGTGAAAAAGCTTTATATTGGGTTAATCAAGCCGAAGAATACTATCATAAAATGTATGGCGATGACCATGTATTTGATAGTGAAGATAACTTGATTCGTTCCAAGTTAGTTGTTTTAGATATGGCCAATAAACCGGAACTAAAAAGTTATGCGGAAGCCATGCAAAAAATAGTCGTGGAAAACTATAATCCGGAAAATATTGAAGTTGAACTTCTGTTAATGAAACTTTTAGAATATATTGATTTAAAAAAGCGAAGACAATTAATTGAGAAACTATATCAAAAATATACCCAAGGAAAAGTAAATATTAACAATATTTATAAGATTGCCTATGAACTAACTAAAACTGATGAAGGTGATCTGATCCAAAAATTTGTGGATACTATTTACGATGCTATTGAAAAAGAAGGTCTAAATGAAAATAATATCAATATCTATCAAAATGTCTTAAGGTACGTTAATTATATTAATAATGATCATATTGTCAAAGATTATGATTATTTAGAGCAAAAAATTGATAATTGTATTAAATACTATCAAGCAAAATATGGAGCTGATAGTGACATGGTTTTAGGTGCCATGAAACAAAAAGAGGACTTTTATCTCTATATAGGGGAATATGAAAAAGCCATTGCCGTTTTTGAAAAACAATATGATATTTGTAAAAAGAAATATGGTGAAGATTCTCTCGAATGTGCCAATATCAATAATAACATCGCTTATGCTTATAGTAATATAGAAAATGAAGATAATCCTGAAAAGACAATAACGTATTTTCAAAAAGCCCTTCAAACCTTCAAAAAACTTTTCGGGGAAAATGATCCTAGAACTTTAAAAGTTGAAAAATCACTTCTTACAGTTTTACCATTTAATGAAGATAAATTAAATAAATTACAAAAGTATTATGCCAAAATCGTTTCCTTAGTGGGCGAAAATGATAAATTAGCCCTGGAAGTATTAGATGATATTGGTTTTGTATGTGTGATAATTAATCACTATGAAGAAGCTTTGCAAACCTATTTGAAATTATATGATCTGACGAAAAAAGAATATGGGGAAACGGCTGATATAACTATGGAAAAAATTAATAGCATTGCTGATGCCTACCTTAGATTAGAAGATCATTCTCATGCTTTACCGTATTACAAAAAAATGTATCAATTCTATAAAGAAAAATATGGGGAAAATGATGAAAAGACAATAGACTATATGGACATATTGGGGGATATTTACCTTATGTTAGATGATTGTTCTAACGCTTTACCAAATTATCAAAAACTTTACCCAATCTATATGAATAAATATGGGGAAGATGGTGATGAAACCATAAGGATTATGTCCAGACTTGCGGAAGTTTATTTCGAATTAAAAGATTATTCAAACGCTTTGCCATATTATGAAAAACTTTATCCCATCTATAAGGATAAGTATGGGGAAAATGATGAAAAAACCACAAAACTTATGTTCAAGCTGGCGACTGTTTACTTAAAATTAGAGAATTATTCAAACGCTTTAACATATTATGAAAAGATTTACCCAATCTATTTGGAAAGATATGGCGAAAATGATGTCGATACAATCGAAGTTATGTACAAAATTAGCCAAGTTTATCTTGGGTTAAAAGATTATGCGAAAATTTTGCCATATTATGAAAAAATGTATCAAATTTATTTGCAAGAATATGGCGAAATGGCGAAATTAACCCTTCAGCAACAACAATATGTGGCGATGATCCATAAATTTATGAAAAATTATGCTAAGGAACTTGAATTAAGAGAAAAAAATTATCCCAAATTAATGCAAATATATTCGGAAAATGATGATGAACTTTTAGCTGCTTATGATCGAATTGCGCAAGCACATTATAATTTAAAAGATTATGCCAAAGCATTAGAAAAACATTTGCATCTTTATTCAATTTATAAAGAAAAATATGGTGAAGAAGATGATAAAACTTTAGACATTTTAGAATGGCTAGATGTCGAATATTACTACTCCGGACAATTTGATAAAGAACAAGAAATTAATGAAAAACGTTATCAAATTTATTTAAAAAAATATGGCGAAAAACATGATTTGACTATCTCTACGCTTAAAGACCAAGTAACAAGTTTGTTGTTTCTAGGTAAATATAAAGAAGCTTTAGAAATAATCTTAAAGTTATTAGATTTTTTTGTCGAATTAGCTCAAACCAAAGAACAAGAAAAATATATTAAACTAGGTGTTATTTGTTATGAAAAAGAAAAAAAATATAAAGAAGCTTTACAATTTTTAGAAAAATGGCTTCCTCATATGGAAAATGAAACGAGAGGGTTAATTGAAAAAGCCCATGTATATTATCAAATGAAAGACATAGAAGAAGCGAAAAAAATAATTAATACCATTTCTTTAAAGAAAATGGAAAAAGAATCATGTGAAAATTTAAACGATATACGCTATCTAAATGATTTAGCTGATGTCCTTATTGCTTGCCAAAAGGAAAAAGAAGCTAAAGTAGTGATGAACAAAATCATGGCGATAATCGATAACATTTGGTCAAAATTTGATATTCATCAAAATGTTACGGCTAATCTAAAAAAATTAAATATTAAAAAAACAAATCCTAAGAAAAAGAAATCTTAGGATTTATTTTTTAATAGTTTATGTTCCAGGGCTACAACTAGTTTATAAAGAATAAAAGAAATAATAATTAAGATTAAAATACCACTCATTACTAAAGATAAATTAAAGACTTGAGTCCCATAAATGATTAAGTAACCAATCCCTTCTTTACTAACTAAAAATTCGCCCATTATGACCCCAATTTGACTCATAGAAATATTTAATTTTAAACTGGAAATAATGGTACTATAAGAAGCGGGTATAATTAAAGTGGTTAATTTTTGCATTTTGGTGGCGTTAAAAGAATTTAAAAGTTTAATTTTATGACTATCAATATTTTGAAAACCATTATAGATAGTCATAACACTCACAATAAGATTAATTAATAAAGCCATGGTAATAACACTTTTAATATTGGCCCCCGCGATAATTATTATTAAGGGTCCAATAGCCACTTTCGGTAAAGAATTTAACATGGTTAAAAATGGATCCAGGATTTTGGCAAGAAGGGGAAATTCATAAAGTAAAATGGCAATTCCAAAACCTAAAACGATACCTAAAACAAAGGCAATAATAATTTCATAAAGAGTAGTAAAAATATGGTTAAATAAATTATTAGCTAAAATTAATTGATATATTGTTTGAAAGATGCTACTAGGTTTAGAAAAAACAAATTCATTAATTAAACCATGTTGGGCACTTAATTCCCAAAGAATAAAGAAACTTACCACAATTAATATTTGGATTAAACGAATTAATAGTTTTTCTTTTTTTCTTTTGGCTAAAAAGGCTTTTTGCTCAGGCGACATTGACATCTAAATCCCTCCATATTTGGTCATAGTAGGTGGTAAATTTCTTATCTTGGCGGTTACTAATGGGATCACTGGGATTAGCAAGTTTTACCTCATAAATACTTTTAATTTTGGCCGGTCTTTTTGATAAAACAACAATCCGGGAGGCTAAAGATATAGCTTCCGCGATATCGTGAGTTATCATAATGACCGTTTTATGTTCTTTTTTAATAATTTTGTAAACATCATTACTGACAGCTAAACGGGATTGATAATCTAAAGCCGAAAATGGTTCATCTAAAAGTAAAATGTCGGGTTTAATGGCAAGTGTGCGAATTAAAGCAACACGTTGTTTCATACCGCCGGATAATTCACTGGGATATTTATCTAAAAAATCCCCTAAACCATAAGTTTGTAATAAATTTTTGACGTAGGCAATGTTTGATTCGGTTAATTTTTTTTCAATTTTTAAACCCAAAAGGGCATTATCTAAAATAGTTAACCAAGGAAATAAGGCATCTTCTTGCAACATATAACCAATTTTTAAATTCTTTTTATGGTAATTAATAACACCTGAAGTATAATTATCTAAATTAGCTAAAATGTTTAAAAGCGTTGATTTACCGCAGCCACTAGAACCCACAATGGCAATGAATTCACCATCATAAACATCAAGATCAATATTTAGAATCGCCGGGATTTCGCCCTTTAATGTCTGATAGTTTTTACTTAAGTTTTTAATTTCTAAGAGTTTAGTCATGGTAAAAGTTATTTACTAAATCATTAAAGGGAACGTAATCTTTAAGTAAAGCAAAATCAATTAAAAAGTCTTCTAAATTGGTAAATAATTCTGGTGAAACTTCCGGATTTGGTAACCAAGTATCATATTTTTTATAACGATCAATCATTGTCGCTAAATCATCGACATCCGTATCGGGAAATTGATTAATAATATCTTTAGCAATTGTTTTAGCATCATTTTTAATTGTATATTCTAAAGCGCGATTGATGGCTTTCGTAAATTTCGCAATGATTTCCCCATTTTTTTCAATATAGCTTTTCCGGGCATAAAAAGTCGTGTAAGGGACAGCGCCAGATAATTCGCCAACGGATGCTACGACATAACCATAGCCTTGTTCTTCTAAAGCTGTAGCATTGGGTTCAAATAAATTGACAAAATCGCCCGTTCCCCCAATAAAAGTGCCTGATAAAGCCGCAAATTCTACTGCATAGTTAGCGTTTATTTTATTAATATTAATGTCATTATTTTTTAACGCATTTAAGAAATTTAAAGCTGGCATCCCGGAAGAACGTCCTACTAAAATTTCTTTTCCATATAAATCTTCTAATTTAAAATCGGTAATTTTTTCGCGGGAAACAATAAATTGACCATCTCGTTTGGTAAGCCCAGCAAAAATTTGCAAATAATCTTTTTCATTTTGCTCATAAACATAAATAGCTGATTCAGCGCCGGCAAAGCCAATTTCCACGTCATTTGATAAAACCGCGGCACTAACTTTATCAGCCCCCGGTGTTAATAAAAGTTCAATATCTAAACCTTCATCTTTAAAATAACCTTTTTCCAAGGCCACATATAAAGGGGCATAAAACGAACTATGTGTAACTTCAGCAAGTCGAACTTTCGTTAATTTATTATCTTTATTTGGTTGTAATACTTTAATGCCAATAATTCCTAAAATAAGGACAATTAAAACCCCAATAAAAATTAATATTCTTTTTGTTTTCATCATATCCTCCTTCTAAAGTAATATATTCTTTATTTAGTAATAAGTTAAAAATTTAAAAAGAGAATAAAAATGAAAGTTTTACAGTTTTTAGACAATTTTAATTATTAGTTATCATTTTTATTTTGAAGATTAAAATTTTTTTGCGGTATTAATTCTTTAACTTGAGCTGCAATAATTTGCCATTCTTTTTCGGTGGCAATTTTTTCAAATTTCGTATCATCGAAAGGATCATAATTGGCGGCATATATATTTATAACATCATTTTCTAAGTTATCGGTATATACAACATAATATTTATTAGTTTCTTCTAATTTAAAAGCCATAATTATTTCATATTTAATTACCTTATCATTTTCATCAATTAATTCTAAATATTTTTTTTCGTCCATAAATACTCCTATCTTTTGGGACCAAAGTAATAATCCTTTATTGGTTCAACTTTAGTTGGTCCGTTGCTAAATTGGAAGTTGCCAAGTTTTTGATCCCATTCCGCTTGTTCTTCTTTTATTCTAAGTTCTGTTTGTTCCTGTTTATATTTTGCTATTTGTTCCCTTTTTTCATCAATCGTATTATTTAAAAATTTGGCAAAAAAGTTATCAATTTCAGCTGTCGAAAATAAATAAGAAAGTAGGGCATTATCATAGAGATAATCACGAATTTTCTGCAAAAAACTGTGGAGACTATTCTCATCTTTAAAATTTGTTTCTTTTAGTTCTATGTTTGTTTGTGTTAAATAAAGCTCTAATAAAAAAGTACCAATATTTTTTTTACAGTTATCCATTTTTTCCGTTAAACTAGGCTCATTTTTATATTTTTCCCAAAGATCTAAGTTTTGCATAAATTGCCTAATTTTTTCTTCCGTTTGATATTTACTTAATTCGGTAATTAAACCTTTTAGATTGGCTTGTAAATATAAACTTTGCATCAAGTCTTTACCGATAATTTTTTCTAATATTTTTGCCGTTTCGGTTTCAAATATGTAACAATTAGAATCTACTATATTAGAATATCGATTGGCTAAAAGTTCCGTATATCCTTCGTTTATGCCATTGCCTAGATTTATCCCTTTTCCTTTTTGATGAAAACCAGAATATGAGATACCATTTTCTTGATCACGGTAGGAACTCGCCATGTGAAATAATTCATGCATAATCGTATTATTATCTGAATTTTTAAGAAGAGTAATTTTATTTTTTCGTGCCATATAATAACCCAGAGTATTAGGATTTCCATCTATTTGTTTAACTTCTTTAAAATTTAAAGATTGAATATTGCGGAAAAAGAAAGATAAATCTTCTTTTTTAAAGTACTTCCCTAAAATTTCAAAAAAGGTATCAACTTCCGTTTGGAAAGTTTCTTCAAATTTATTATGAATTTCTTTTGTATCTAAAAAATCAACAGCTAATTCTGGTGGCATTTTCACTTTTTTAATATTTTTCGGGATAAAATCGTGATGTATTTGGATTCTTTTACCAATAATTTTTTGCCCAATAAAAATTGGCAAAATGACCTGAACATTAAAAAAAGCTACTAAGATTTTTTTAAAAAATTTAGGAAGATTTGTTCTTAAAAAAGGGTTTTCACTTTCCATGAAATTTTGCCAATCTTTTTTTAATTTAGCTATATTATCTTTATCAATTTTTAGGTTTTCCATATAGTAAACGTTCCTTTATAATATAATTATACATTATAAGTTAATTTTTGGGGAAAAAAGAAATAAAAGTGTTAAAATTAATATGTAAAGTAAAAACAATAATAGAGGTGGAAAAATGATTTTATATAA
>CANQCH010000030.1 GCA_947589165.1 uncultured Bacilli bacterium | reverse complement strand
AAAAATATGGTGAACGAAAAGTGAACGAAAAGTGAACGAAAGCATTGATAATATTTTTAAAATTTTATATGATATTATTAGGTGATAATAGTGAAATTTATTGAGAATGAATGTTGTGAATTAAAAATTAAGTTAACAAAAGACATAAAAAAAGAAATTATTGCTTTTGCAAATACAAATGGTGGAAAGATTTATATTGGTGTGGATGATGATGGTAATATTATTGGAATAGATAATCCAGATAATGATTTGCAAGCATTAACTGGGATGATAAACGAAGGTATAAAACCATCTTTAATTGAATATACACAAATAAAAATTGAACAATTTGATAATAAAAATATTCTTGTTCTAGAAATTCAAAGTAGCCCAAATAAACCACATTATTTAGCTGACAAAGGTCTAAAATCAAGTGGTGTATACTTAAGACATGGTTCTTCATCCATTCAAGCATCTGATGAAATAATTAAAAAAATGATATTTGAACATACTGGTTTAAGATTTGAAGAAATGATTTCTAAAAATCAGGAATTAACATTTGAATACTTAGAAAAAAAATTTAAAGATAATAATTTATCATTTGATAAAAATAAATATAAAATATTAAATATTATTAATGAAGAAAATAAATATACAAATTTAGGATTATTATTATCTGATCAATGTTCTTACACAATAAAATGTGCAATTTTTAATGGAACAAATAAAATTGAATTTCGTGACAGAAAGGAATTTACTGGTTCAGTACTTAAACAAGTTGATGATTTATTCGAATATTTTGAATTATTTAATAAAATTAGTGGGAAAATAGTAGGTTTAAAAAGAATTGATAACAAAGATTATCCAGACTATTCATTAAGAGAAGCTTTATTAAATGCTGTAATTCATAGGAGCTATTATTTTAATAGTAGCATAATGGTGAATCTTTATGATGACAAATTTGAAATAGTATCAATGGGCGGATTAATTGATGGGATAACAATTAAAGAAATATTTAAAGGAATTTCTTTTTCTAGAAATCCTAATTTAGCTAATATATTTTATCGACTTGGATATGTTGAATCATTTGGAACAGGCATAGGAAGAATTTTAGATAGTTATGAACATTGCGATAAAAAACCATCTTTTGAAGCAACAGAAAATACATTTTCAATCACATTACCTAATATGAATTTTCAAGAAATTACTAATAAATCAAATGTTGTTGTTCAAAGTTTATCACAAGAAGATATAATTATTAATTACATAAAAGAATATAATAGAATAAATAGAAATGAAACTGAAAAATTATTAAATGTTTCTAAAACAAGAGCTTATCAAATTTTAAATGAAATGCTAGAAAAAAATATAATTAAAAAAGAAGATAATGGGAAAAATACATATTATGTATTAAAATAAAATTAATTAATTTACTATACTATAAATGAAAGCTATAGATATTCTCTATACTAGCTCCATTGGAAAATATTTAAGTTTAGATTTTAATAAAAAAAGTATCAATTTCAAAAAAAGTTGATAACAATTTAAAATAAATATTGTTAAATTTTTAATTCATGATAAAATTATATTAGAAATTGATACAAAAGGTATTAATTCCTGAAAAGTGAGATAAAGTTTGAAATAACTTTACCAACCGCTCCATTTAAAAACAACTTACGAGCTTTAAAGGTTTGTAAGTTTTTATTTTATATAAAAAATAATGTTTTTTTATCAGTTAGCAGAAACTATATATAAAACAATTAATGATTTAACTTTATCATTTATTAATAACAAAGACAATGTTTTCATAACATTGCCTTTTGTATTTTAATCAATTGTAAAATCTAAAAAACATAATTATTCATATCATAAACCAAATTATCACAACCTGGCTTTTTAAAATATTTAATTATTTATTATTAGATTTTCTTTTTAATTTTTTTTGATCAACTGAAATATTACCCAAAATTTCATTTTCAGGAATATCATTTATATGATTTCCGTTCTTTTCTGCATATGATAATAATCTACTAACTACTTTTTTCATAACATCATTCTTCAAATAACAATAAATTGTACTATTACCATTTATTTCTAAGCACGAACTATTAGTAGAAGGAAGCAAATTGGTTTCAAAGTAGTAATCAGATGCTATAATTAATGATTTTTTACTTTCTAATATTTTAGTAGTAAAACTCCTAATATCACTTTCCCAATATCTTTTTTCATCTTCAAATTCTGCTAAAGCATCAGAGTCTCCAATTATATAAACTGTTCCACAAATTTGTTCAGTTTCTCGTGTACCATGTTTTATTTCAAAAGATCCTATTCCTTCAACATATATTTTCTTTAAAGCAAAATCATATGAACTTTGAGCATTAAATAAAATATACATTATTTTTTCAAAATCTCTAATAAATAAATCTTTAGATGTTTTATATTCATCTGCATCATTTTCAATTTTACTTTTGACCTTATTAGCTAAAATTATTAAATGAGATGCTAAATCTGAAATTTTATTACCCAAAGAATCTCTATTTTTAAAACATTTATTATATTCTTCTTCTAATTCAAATAATCTATTCAATGCTTGAAAAAAAACTTTAATATCTTCTTTAGTAAGTTCTCTAGGATTATTACACCCTATAATATAAAGCCTATTTGTTAATATTTCTTTATATACTTCATCTATTTTTTTGCTTAATTCTATATCGCTATTTTCATTACCTGGCATACAAAACCTCCATCAATGTTCATTATCGTATCATATTTAAAAATATTTATCTACATAATTAATAATTTTATATTCTAAAAATCATGAAACGAAAAAGTAAATATACTATTTTATTTATTTTAAATTATATTTTTGACAAAATGCTTTTAAATATCTTTTTCGCATAACCGGTAAAACTTGTGAAGTAACGGCGATAGATACGTCATTCATACTCATTTCAGAGGTATCTAAAAATATAGTTGAATCTACACTTTCAACAAATAATTTTTTTAAAGCTTGCAAACTGTTATTATATTCATTTATATTAGTTTCATTTAGAAAATTTCTCTTTTCTAAAGCTAAACTTGCATTGTAATCTCTTTTTAAAGATACCAAAGGATTGGCATAAGTCACAACTAAAAAATCAATTAATTGTTGCGAAAGTTGAGAATATTTTGCTCTCGCTTTTAAATATTGTTCATCGGTCATTTCGCCATGAACTAAACGTCTATAATTCCATATTTGTCTATCATTTAAGGATCTATCAATTAATATTAAATCCTTTTTGGCCATAATAGCATTTTGTAATTGTTCTGCCGTTTCGGCAATTATTGCTAAATCTTTATCGGCAATACTCATTTGGGCAAATTTTCCTTTTAATTGTTCTTTATAATATTTTGAAGTGGTTAGTTCTTCAATTAAGTAAACTTCAAATCCACCTTTTTTAAAGAAATCATATAAGTTATTAATTGTCGTCGTTTTTCCCGTTCTAGGTGTACCCGTAAATTCTATAACAAAAGGTTTAGGCAATGTTACTAAAGCTTTTAGTCTTTCTAGTTCTATTTTGGCAGCATGTAACTTTCTTAATTTTTGATAATAATTTTGATTATCCCCAAAAATTGTATCTCTTAAAAATAAGTCTTCTTTTTCATAAAATACTTTATCTAAAATATCTTTTAATCTTTGAAATATTGGTAAATGAGCATCTTCACCTGTGATTAAGCTTTCATAAACACTCGTATAATACCATTTTTGTGCCTCTTCACCTTTTTTAAAGGCATTAAAATCTCTTTTTCCCGTTTTTTCAAAATATAAAAATAAATCCTCTAAATTGTTAATTTTATCCGCACAAATTACTAATTTATTTCGTAGAGGTAATTTTTTTGTGACCTCAATTGTATGTTTTTTTCGATCCTCCCATGATAATGATTTATTAGGTTCAGAAGCACCCATTACAAGATTAGCTATATCTTGACCAAATTCTTTTTCGATATCAGCAAGTGTATATTTTGTATCTTCCACAACATCATGTAAATAGCCGGCGGCAATAACATTATCATCATAACCAAATGATTCTAACAGTTGCCCTACGCCAAGTGGATGAATTATCATTGGTTTATCAGGTTCGCTTTTTCTTACTTGTCCCATATGGGCTTTTATCGCAAAAATTAAAGCTTTTTCTTTAATATTCATCATTCCATTAACCTCCATATATTTTATAGCAAACCCATATTTATCCTTTATTAAATTAGCAACATTCTTTTTAAAATCCACAAATTCTTGATCAAAGCAATATGTTTTAGCATACCCTTCAATACCAAATTTTTGCGATATATGTTGATATGCTCGATTAATCATTTCCATCAAATCTAAATTTGGATAATGTTTAGTTGAATAAGCGTGAACTCTTTTTAAAGTTGATTCTATATCTGTATTTCTATCAGCTGAAGAAACAATTTTGCCATAATCACTTCGCGGTTCATGTTCTAAACTGGCTCGATGATCTTCGATTGCTTCCTTTATTATTTTTCTTTGTTCTGTGGTAAAAAATTCTTGCATTTTAGCATTTTCAAAAAATAATTTGGCCGATAATAATTCATGATTATCTTTATCAATATGATGAGCTATATCATGAAAGGAGGCAATTACATAAACCATATCTAAATTAATATTTGCAAATTGTTTAGCAAATTCTAGACTTCTTCTAATAACATATTTTATATGTTCAATTCCATGTCCAGAATCATTTTTATTATAAATTGGAAATATATTATTTTCAACATATTCCTGTAGTTGTTTTTTTACTTGCATTATCCAAAATCTCCTCATTGTTTATGGATAAATTTTTCATTATCCATTTAATATCTTCAATAGATTTATCAATATTAAATCTTCCATTACCTACAGGATAATATACAGAATAAAATTTATATATTTTACCATTTATTTTTTTTACAAAAAGTTGCTTTCTTACTTGAGAAACTGATATTTTTTTATTTAGTACAATAGAACTTACTTGGTTTCCAAATAAAATAATTACTTTAGGATTAATTATTTCAAATTCTTTTTCAAGCAGATGCAAATATTTTTTATAAACATTATCAGGTAATTCTCTGGCATCTATTTGAGTACATTTTCCTAAATTGGTAATAAAGTATTTGTGATTTTCTACATCCTTATAAACGGTTTCGGCAAATTTTTCCGACCAATCAGTACCTTTCATCTTCTTTATTTTTCTATAAATGTTTTTATCCATCAAATTTAATTCAAAAAATAAATCCCATATGTTTTTGGTCCCTATCCAAGGAGCTTTCATTCCTTGCCAATTTTTCGATGAGGCAATGTTTCGTCCCGTAGGGTTCATAAAGACAAAACAGATATTGGGATTATTTTTACAACCCCCACTATAAATTGAATCTAATTCTTTCGCCCCATATTTTAATTGAAGTTTATCATATTCGTTTTTTAAATCTTCTAGTTGCATTAAAATCACCAATATTATTGTATCATATTTTTTGAAATGCAAAAAAATTATGCCAAAAAAGCATCTAACTTGCAAAAATAAAAATAAAATTATTCATAAAAATCTTGTGCTACTTTTTCCGAAAACATTTCCATTTGTTCTGTCATTAGATGTAATAATTCATAAATAGCATCTAAACTATTTTCAATATTTACACTACCAATTTTATCTATATCGGCAGCACTTAAATTATTACCAATATCATTATTCATTTGTTGCAAAGCTTTAATATCCTTTTTAATAAAATCTACTATCGCTTGTTTCTTCTCCGCTTCACTTAAATTTTTAAAGGCTGCAAAAACTTCGTTAAATTCTACTTTCATCTTGCCCTGCCATCTTCTTTTAAATTATCTACCACTGGTTTATAATAATCGCGCGCTTGAGCATATTTTTGATCATAATATTGTTCGATTGATTTTATGGTCTTTTCTAATTTCGCAGGGTCATTCGCATAATCTTTTTTGGCTTTTTCAATATAAAATACTTTATCCGCATTATGTTTTTCAAGACCTGGAGCAAGTATTCTATCTATAGCTTGATCCCCAAATTCTTGAATAACTTGTTGATCAGTTAATTTTTTCGGTCTTTTACCATGAAACATCGCCCTTGCTTTGCCCCAAAAATTTAAGGCCATATAAGCATCAATTTTTTCCGCATATAAAGCATGAGCATTGGCAATAATATCAACTTTGGCTTCGTGATAATCTTCCATTTCTTTTCTTTTTTGGGCTTCTTTTATTTCAGACGCATCATGAGCATATGAGTCAATTTGCGATTTTAAGGAAACGATTTGCCTTTTTAAATAACTAGCTCGAGCATTATCCGTATATGATGTAACCGTATAAGCCTCGGAATGACCGTCTAATGCATGTAAAGGAAATGGCGTATCCTTTTGAACGTTTTTAGTGATACTATCTAGTTCCGCTTCATATTGGGCTAAATCTCTTCTTAATTCATTTAATGGTTTCATTTTTCCTCCTAAAACTGCGTTTTTTGCAATAATTATTTTACTATTATTTTACACTATTAGCAATGTTTGTAAATATTTCATCATAATTTTGACTATCATAATTAATAAATAAATCCGTTAAATTTTTGGCGCCATGATTGATTGCTTCTTTATTCCATTCCGTATTAATTAATTTTTCATTTTCTAGCGAAAATATATCCACATAATTTCCATCATCATAAATTTTGGCTTGTAAATCAGCTTCTAATTTATCACATTCATACGCGAATATAGATTCATTAGTTTTATGTTCATTAAATTCATCTAATAATTTTTCATATTCTTCTTTTTTTACCAAATTGTCTAATATCTCACTCACAGCTAATTTTCCTTTAGCTAATTTTTCTTCTTTACTAATATTATCATAAGGCGTTATATCACCAATTATTATTTCTTCAAGTTCGTGTAAAACTAACATTTTTAAAACTTTATTAAGATCTCCATTAATCTTAAATTCGGAGTCTATCGCAATAGCCAAAATGCAAGTTCCATAAATATGCTCTGCCACACTTTCTAATCTTTCTTTTGCTATATGCCACAATTTCCAACCACTTCTTATTTTATCTTTTAAAGTCGCGGCTAAATTATAAAATTTAATAACATTATTTACTTTTTCATTCATAAATTACCTCTAATCCATTTCTTTGGTAAAAACATATACTGTATCATTAATATTTATTTTTAAATTAAGAAATTTTTTAGCTAAATAATAACCTTCATTCGAAATAGTTAATGCACAAAAAGAACCCTTTGCAGTTTCAAATAATTTTTTTAGCATTAATGAACCATAACCTTTATGCTGATATTTTTTTAATATCACACAGGAAACTATATAATTATATTTTGATTTTTCAATAAACATATGGGGATTTATATACACATCATTAATTAGAACACCATTAGTTATTGCTTCATATAGTTCTTTTTTTATGGGAACAGAAACTAAATAACCAACAATTTTTTCTTTATCTAGCAAAAAAATTCCTTTATGTTTTTCATTATACCTTTCTAAATACCATTTTATTTTTAAAGGCTCAGCTTTATAAAATTTTTTATCAATTGCTTGAATTTTTAACAAATTTTCTTTGGTTAATTCTTTTTCTATTATTTCCATAAATATCCTATATTCGATTAATTAAAACACATTCCCGATTTTCTATTTTTCCTAAAGCAAAATCCTTAGTAGATTCTGAGAATAATCTTCTTAATGCTACTTTGCGATTATGTGTAAATGGTTTGTTTAAAATAATTTTTACATCTTTATCTTTATCATATTCTAATTTATCTAAATAGTAAGGATCAAAAATATAAGCATAATGTTTATCCATTTTAGTAATAATGACATAATGTTCATTTTCTTGCCAACATCTTAGGAAAACGCAACCGTTGTTATCTAAACATCTCTTCATTTTTTCATAAGTAACATTTGCCTTTTCTAATCTTTCACAAATTATATTAAAATGATTTTCATTAGCATATCTTGTAATCCAATGAGTTAATTTATTTATAGCTTCCCTACTGGTACCACCTCGACCTAAATGACCATCTTCATCATAACAGTCTAAAGTATATTTATGAATTGCTTTAACCAATTCCGCAGGGATATCTTGCCGATCAAATAAATAACTAAAAGTATTTAATAAAGATACGGTTCCACAATCAAATTCGGTAACTTGAAACCTTAATGGTATTTTCATACGCCAAACCTCCAACTATATTAATTTAGATTATTGTATCTATTCCCACATTTCTTTTTAATATTGTTAGGGCATTATCATTTCTTCTTTTCCCATGCATACAAGCACAATAATCTTTTAAAATATAAAACTCATAATCATTTTCAAATAAATCAAAAGCCGTTTTTAAAATACAACATTCAGTATCAATTCCGCATAAATATATTTGGTTAATTTTATTTTTTTTAATATAATTTTTTAATTCATCGTTAAATGCAGTATAAACATTCTTTTTTATAACTAAATTATTTTGGGGATTAATGACCAATTCTTGATCATCATTTAGGCAACCATAATAATGAAGTTTATTAATATATTTACTATTCTCCTTATTTATAAATTGCGTATATATAACTTCATCATATTTTTTACTATTTACTATCTTTTCAATTTTGGCTACAATGTTTTTAGTATGTTTATTAATAAAAGCCTTTTGGACATCAATTACTAATAATAAACTTTTCATAGTTCTTTACTTCCTTATACTTTCATTATAACATTAAATAAAAAAAAGCCCTATTTTTAAAGGCCTTTTGATAGTAAAGTTTACATTATTTAAAATTATCTTCACTAATTAAAGGAATAATATCAATCGCTGGTTCTTCATAAGGATGAACTTTTCTTATCGCTTGTAAAACTGCTTTTACTTTTTCAATTTCACAAACTACTTCTAATCTTATTTCTTTAACTTTTTCTAAAGTATTAGCTTTACCAACAGTGGGATGGGCTTTTTCGGTTGGCATAAATGTTCCTTGAACTTTAAAACTACTAGAACAATTTTTATAATTACCAATAGAACCACCACCAGCTTTAAATATCGCTTGTTTTAAATCATTAAAATTCTTTTTCGGCACCATAACCACGATTAAACAGGTACTTGCAACCACATTCATCATTATTTTTCCCTTTCTATTTTATTTAACAAAAGGGGCAAAAATATAATTTTTTTAATCTTATATTTGGTTACTAAATTTTTATCAATTCCGTATTGCGCATGAATAAAAATTACCTGGGCTTCGTTCGCCGCTTCTAAATCTTTTTGGGTATCGCCAACATAATAGCCTTTTGCTTGTTTATTCCTTTCCAGAATTAATTTTATCGCTTCCCCCTTCGTAATATTATAACTGGCAGCCCCTATATAATCTTTAAAATATTTGGTTAACTTGGACGTTTCCAAAAATGTTTTTGCATATTCATCATTATTATTGGTAACTATTCCTAACGCATATTTTTGACTTAATTTTTTGATTGTTTTTTTCATGCCCACATAAAATTTGGTTTTTCCTGAGTTCAATAATTTCATCGTTTCTTTATTTATGTGGTTTAATATTTCCTCTCTTCTTTCCTTTTCCAAGGTTGGCATATAATGTTTCGCATTTTCGCTAAATGTTAAACCCATCCCGGTTTTGACAGTTTTTTTACTTATTTTATTTACATCTTTTCTATGTAAAGTAATATTAAGAGTAGCTTGATAAGTAGCATTTATGGTATCCCATAAAGTTCCATCTAAATCAAAAAGTATCATTATTTTCCTTCTTTCTTCAATTTAAGCAATTATTAAAATAAAGGGGCAAATAATCTTAGTATTGCTTGCCATAAAGATTTTAAAAAGTTTGTTTTCACATCGGCCGCATTTAATTTTTGTGAATCTTCAAAAGTTTCTTTAAAATCTTGATAAATATCGGTGATAGCTTTAACATTTTCTAAATAAATACCATTTTCAAAATGTAAATATAAACTGCGGTAATCTAGATTGATAGTACCAACGACCGCCCGGACATCATCGGCAAGAAAGACTTTCGAATGAACAAAACCTTTCGTATATTTATAAATTTTTACCCCACCATCATGTAATACTTTAAAAAAGGATGTCGTTTGGGTATAAACAATTTTTTTATCCGGAATTCCTGGCACAATGATGCGGACATCAACACCTCTTTTGGCAGCCCGACATAAAGCATTAATCATATCTGTATCAATTATTAAATAAGGGGTCATAATATATAAATATTTTTTGGCACTATTAATCATATTAATGTAGACATCTTCCCCGATTAAATCACGATGTAAAGGTGCTACCCCATAAGGAATTACATAGCCTTGATTCTTTTTGGTATTTTTAAATTCATATTTAAATTTGGTAATATCTTGGTCTTCATGAATATTCGCATTCCACATCGTTAAAAACA
>CANQCH010000029.1 GCA_947589165.1 uncultured Bacilli bacterium | reverse complement strand
GTAAAATTCGTTTGATTATCACTTACTCCATCCACTAAACCTAAAAAGAAATTTAAAATAGTTGGAATAAAGAAGACTATTATGCCCGCGATTACTCTTTTAATTAACTTGGACATCGCATCCTTCATCGCCTTATCATCACTAGCCATTAGGGCTTGAGCTAAATCGATACTTCCCATGATTACTAATAATAAAGGTACAGCAATTTTAACAGCAAAAATTAAATAACCAATAACATGTAAAACATTTTTAACACCGTTTTGACTACAAATATCCATGCCTGAAACATTGCCAATTAAAACATTACTAGCATTGCCCACTTCTTCCCGCTTATCATAAAGTATATTTTTGGTAGGATCTATTTCTTTGGCTTGATCAGTTATATCTTCAATTTTATCATTTGTTTCTTGACATTGTAGATAATCGTAATTTTCGGAATTTTCATCACAAACATCATCTTGCTCTGTAAGTAAATCATTATAAGTATCATTAATATTAGTTTGGGTTTTATCTTTTTGCCCAACATTATTAAATGCCGTGGAAGTAGTAAAATTATAGGTACTTTTCATATAACTTTCCCATGAATTTTCGCTATTTAAATAATTCTCGGCAGCGCTACAAGTATCAACACCCACATCACTATTATAGCCATTACAAATAAAAAATTGATAATTATCGCCATTTTTTAATTTATATACTTGCGTTGGACAAACCTTAGTATTACCATTTTCTATAAGATTAGATTCTCCATTATTAACACGATCATAAATGTTAAAATAATGATTATCTAAGCTAAAATATGTATTATAATCCGCTCTACTGTTAATAATGTAATCGCGGCCATCATCTTTAATGGTAAATTCCGTAGTTTTAGCATTTGTTTCTTTATTATAATAGTAACTTTCAATATCAACTGTCCTAGCTTGTCCATCAATACCCAAACCCATAAAAGTAAAATGTAAAAAATAAACATTGGCTTGGGCATCCACTTTATAATAACAATTTACGGTTCCTTGATCATAAGCTAATACTTTAAAAGGAAATAACAAAACTAAAAGTAGGAATAAATAAAAAGCCTTTTTCATTTTCAAGAATCCTTACTCCTTTCATTATTTAAAAAAACTTTAACACCTTTTATTAAATTATTTTTTCTCGCCAATTTTCGTATAAGTACAATTACCATCAAATGGGGTAAATAAACAACTCGAGCAACCTGTAAAATTCGTTTGATTATCACTTATTCCATCTACTAAGCCTAAGCCGAAATTTAAAATAGTGGGAATAAAGAAGACTATTATGCCCGCGATTACTCTTTTAATTAACTTGGCCGTCGCATCTTTCATTGCTTTATCATCACTGGCTGTTAAAGCTTGAGCAAAATCGATACTTCCCATGACTACTAATAATAAGGGGACGGCAATTTTAACGGCAAAAATTAAATAACCGATAACATGTAAAACATTTTTAACCCCGTTTTGACTACAAACATCCATGCCTGAAACATTGCCGATTAAAACATTATTGGCATCGCCAACATTTTCATCTTTACGGTAATACTCTGGAGTAGGATCATAATCTTTTGCTATATTGCTAGGAAAAGAACCAATTGGATTTTCTCCTTCAGCTTGAATAAAGTATTGAACACCGTTCATACTATAACTACCAATAGTATAATATATATTTGGATATTCACAATTATCTTTTTTAAAAACTGATTCAACTTGTGAAACTTCCCATGTATCGCCTAAAGGTGTCATAATAAAAAAATTATTCTCCGGATCACCAACAAAAGCTTCTAAACCATTAGTTGCACCGTATGGATAAAGCCATAAATATTTATCACCATTTTTATTTTCGCCACGTTCAATGATAATTTGATTTTCATTTAAATCATCTATAGCCTGCGTTTTACAGTAAACAGTATCCGCATTTAAACATTTATTAGTTAACGTTTCACAACCATCTGATGTTACATGTTTATCATCTTCCGTTGGCGTTTCCGTTGGCGTTTTCTTCATATCACTTCGCATATAGGCATAACATGACGTTTCACTAGTTTTTGCTGTAGTTACACTAAACCCGGATATTCCGGATTCTGCACATAAATAAATATTATCTAAGCAAGATGAATCCGTCCTATATTTATCTAACATAGCATTTAAAACTGATACATCATAATAAAAAGGAATCCCTGTTTTTTCATGCGTATTAATAAATTTATCATTAACAAAAAATTGTTCTGTAACCGAACCTTTACCAGATAGTTCATAAGTAGCTGTCGCGCCAGAGCTCGAAGCGTTAAATTGAATTTCTTGGATACCTTGAATAGGATCTTTTGATTGGGAAATATAATTACAAGTAGGATTTTGGGCCAAAACATCGCCATAATTTCCTTGAACATCGCTCCACTTTGCATCACAGCCAAATAAGCACAATATACCGATAACTAGAAATATAAATTTAAAATGTCCTAGTTTATTGAAACAACCTTCCATTATCACTCCTTAAGTTAAAAATATAATTGAATTATCTAAATCAATCTATTTTATAAACATTTTTTAATCGCTTTAAATATTCTTTGGTAACCGTTAGATGTAAAGTGTAATCCATCAGAATACTCTTGATTATCTTTAAAAACTTCTTGGGATATGCCAAGATCACAATATTTAAGTTTTTTATTATTTTTACTTTTAATTTCTTTAGCTAACACGTTATTAAAGGCATTTATTTCATCTGTTGTAACAAAATAATCAAAGTATTTATGGTTTGGATATATCGGATTAAGACTCGTAATAATTAGATTATTAACATTTTTCCATTCATCATTTAATAAATCACTGTACAATCGCACCAAGTTTTTAGCGGCGGTGTTAGCTTTTTCAGTGCCATTACCTAAGTCATTAGTGCCAATATAGATAACTATTGTGCCACCATTACTAATTTTTTCTTTTACTTTATCAGCAACATCACTAATAGCATCATCATTTAAACACCGGCTAGTACCACCTGTTAACCAAGTAATACCCCCACCAACACAAGTGTAACAAGTTTTTATTTCACTATTGGATTGACAAATGCCATTCATAATTGAATCACCTAAATAAATAATATCGCTAAGGTTTGGCTTAGATGAATTACCTGAACTTCCCCCTTCGCCTTCATTACTTTTATCAGTATTTGTAAAGCCCGTATAACCATCATTTAATTTATTGCACGCTTCTTCATTAGTCGCAGACTCAATTTTGGCCTTACATTTTAAACTTCCAGCTTCTGTCGTCCAAGTATAATGATCGCCACAGTAATAACAACCGGCGATTTTAACTTCATAGGAATCTTTACCGGGTTGGCTTGCATCTTGTTTATTTTGTTCCCGAACTGTTTTAGCTTCACTAACATAACCATTACATTTATTACTTAAAGGTCTTAATAAACAAGCTTGACATGCATCTGCTTTTGCAATATAGGGAGAAGCATCCTTAATAAAGGCAAAAATCGTACTGATAATTAACGGAATAAAAAAGATGGCAAACCCAATAGCTAACCGCACTAATAAACCTTTAACAGCACTATCAACCGCATCATCTTTACTTGCTAAAATTGCTTTCGTTAAATCCATTATCCCTAAAACAATAATAATGATCGGAATTAAAACTTTAATTATATATAAAACGTAGCCCACTAATTGCCAAATAGCTGAATATTCTACGCAAAAATCCATCCTACTCACCTTCTAATATCATTTTAACATAAAAGAAAAGGAATTTAATTTTTTTTTGTATTAAATTCCCGATTCTTGACAAAATCTTGATTGATTTGTGTACATTTTAAATCTAAATCAACTTTTCTTCTTAAATTAGAACCAAAATTATACCCATAAGGATTATTATATTCCATCGCTAATCGTTCTAAGCGATTTTTATTTGAAACATCATAACCTTTATAAAAATAATTTTTATGATTCATCCTTTTCACCATTATTAGTATTAACTAAATTGTTTTTTTTATACTAAAGGATATCACGGTACTCTAAATTATCTTTTTCACTATCTAAATAAATTACTTCTTCTGTGGTAATAGCTTCGTTAATTAAATCAGCATACGGAATTAATTTTTCGTACTCGATACATTTTTTACTTTGGGGATTAATCACCGGATGCGTCGGTACAAAAATTGTACAACAATCTTCAAAAGGTAAAATACTCGTTTCATAACTGCCAATTTTTTTGGCTAAAGTAATAATTTCCAATTTATCAAAACAAGCTAAAGGCCGAATCACTGGAATCTTAACCACTTCATTAATACAACTCATGCTCGTGAGTGTTTGACTCGCTACTTGACCAATTGACTCTCCGTTTACAATGATTTGACATTTATTTTTTTGCGCGATGGCTTCACTAATCCGATACATCATTCGCCGCATAATCGTAATTAAGTATTCATGGGGAATATTTTTTAAAATGGTCTCTTGAATCGTTGTAAAATTAATGACGTGTAATTTAACCGTCGCATTATAAAGGGCTAAAATTCGGGCCAAACTTTTAACTTTATTTTTGGCTTGTTCACTCGTATGCGGCGAGCTTTCAAAATAAATTGCTTCTAATTTGATGCCTCTTTTAATCGCCATAAAACCAGCCACAGGGGAATCGATTCCCCCACTTAACATCAATAAGCCTTTGCCTAAAGTCCCCACCGGATAACCACCTAAACCGGCTATTTTTTCGCCATAATATAAAACTTCATGATGTCTTATTTCAATATTAAATAATAAATCAGGATGATGGACATCAACTTTTAAATTAGGAATATTTTTTAAAATAAAACTACCGACGGCCCGGTTGATTGCCATACTTTCTAAAGGATAATTTTTATTACTTCTTTTTGTCTCAATTTTAAAAGTTTGAAAACTTCTAGCTTGCATTAAAGCTAAGGCATTAGCCTTTATTTGTTCAATAGTAAAATCATTATCTACGTATCCTTCAATAATCTCATGAATGCCAAAGACTTTTGCAAGTTTTTCTTTCACCAGTTCAAGATAACCTTCGTCCGTATAAATAAACATTCTCCCTGCATCTTGCTTAATTTCAACGGGTAAATTACTTAAAATAGCCGCAATATTTTGTTTTAAAGTTTGTAAAAAAAAGCCAATATTATCTTTTTTAGTCGTTAATTCACCATATTTAATAATTATTAATTTTTGCATGTTAACCTCATTTTAAATTAGCTAATTTAGCATATTCTTCATCAAAATACGTTAAAAATTTATTAATTTCATCTGTTGTCGAAAGATGAGATAAACTAATTCTAATCGTATGTTTCGCCCGGGCTAAATCATTATAAATCGCCATGACACTCGTCGAAAGTTCTCCACTCGCACAAGCTGTATTAGTACTTAGATAAACTTCCTTTTTTTCCATCGCATGAATAAAAGTTTCACTCATGACATCCATTAAACTAATATTTAAAATATGGGGAATACTATATTTAGTTTTATTAATTAAAATGTGGGGATATTTTTGCATGTGCTTGACTATTTTTTCATTTAATAAATTAATAAAATGTTCCCTTTTTTCTAAATCATTATTTGCTAAACGAATGGCTTTCGAAAAAGAAGCAATTAATGGTAATGGGGGTGTCCCGGGCCGTAAGTTATTTTCTTTGGTACTCCCATGAATAATTGGTACTAAATTGACATTAGAATTTTTATATAATAACCCTATTCCTTTGGGTCCATATATTTTATGACCACTCATACTCGCTAGATCTACATCGTGTAAATTAACCGGAATTTTCCCAATTGCTTGGGTCATATCCGAATGAAAAATGGTCCCAAAATTTTCTTTTTTAATGATTTGGCGAATCATTTTTAATGGTTGCCGGACACCCACTTCGGAATTGACCGCACAAATACTAACTAAAATCGTATTTTCTTTTACTAACCGTTTTAAATCATCAAAATCAATTAAACCTTCCCGATCATTTTTAACATAACTAATTTCAAAACCTAAACTTTGTAAATAATCACAAATATGATAAATAGACGGATGTTCTAGCTTGGAAACAATTATATGATTACCTTTTTTTCGATTAGCTAAAGCAGCTCCAATTAAAGCCATATTATTACTTTCCGTAGCCCCTGAAGTGTAAATTAATTCCCCTGGAGAAACATTAAAAATATGGGCAATTTGTTCGGTTGCACTATCTAATAAATTTTTCGATTTTACGCCTAAACTATGAATTGAATTAGCATTGCCAATATATTCTTTCGTAACTTTTGTAATCGTATCTAAAACGTCATAGGATACCGGTGTTGTTGCACTATAATCTAAATAAATCATTTTCTCCTCCTAGTTTTGATATTCGCTTAATAATCTTTTATATATTCCGGGTTCAATAATATTGATCGCATTAATGGCATTTTCTAAACTACCATGGAAATTACCTTTATTAAATAAATTTTCCGCTTTAATTAAGCCAAAATCCACATCTTTATTCGTTACCCGATAGCGATTGCCATAAACAATTGCCGCTTCGGCCATTTTCGCCGTTTTAATTGTTTCATTAACATTATTATAGATTTTTAAAACTAAATCCCGCGCTGTATCAACTCGTAAATTTAAAGTTTTAATCGAAATAGGCCGACTATCTAAAACCCGAGATAATTCCCCAATCGCTTCCATCGCTTCTTTTAACTCAATATAATAATTTTTCGGTGTAACTGGTAATTTAAATGACCGAAATTTTTCCCGAGCTTGTGCCAATAATTTTTTAATTTCTTCTAATTGTTCTTTCGCTCTTAATTCATCTTCTTTTAACGAACTTAAACTCTTTAACGCCCCATTTAATTTTTCTTCTGTTTTCACTAAGCGATTATTGATTAATTCCATTTCTTTTGCTAATTTGGAAAAAGACAAAATCTTACTCCGGCCAATTTCAATAATTTTATCATAGCTATTATGAATACCCATGATTTCATCTTTAATTTCACTAATGACCGCGACTTCATCATCATCTAAATCATAACTATATTTTAAGTCATCAATTTTTTTATATAATTCATTACTAACTTTTTCTAATCTCGTCGTTTTAATAATAATGGACCGGGAAAAATCTTCATAAATTCTTTTGGATAGTTTTTCATTATCAAAATCATTATATAAAGAATCAAAATAATCATGCATCGTTTTTAATTCAAATAAACTATCTTCTAAATTTAAAACATTTAGTCTTTGAAAAATATCGGTAATTTTTTTATTTGCTTCCGTAATATTATAGTCAATATTTAAATATTCTAAATTGTATCCTTCTTTAGCCATTTGACTACTAATCCGTTTAATATCTTCAATCTTTGCCGGGATTAAATTTTTCCCTAATAAAACAATTGGTTTTGTTTCTTCAATAACCACTTTTAAATTATTAATAATATCATCAATGGCTTTAACAATTTTTCCCACTTCCGTATACGCATTTTGATCCATATTTTTCTCAAAAGCACTAAATAATTTATCCACGTTTTCAAATTGTAATTCCACGGGAACTTTAACTAATTCATAATCAGCTTCATTTTCTTTATATTTACTAACTATTTCGCGATATTCCGCTTTTAATTTGGTAATAATTTCCCGATTTTTCGCTTCACTCATAGTTAATTCTTTAATTTCATCCAATAAAAATTGGGCTTTAGTTTTTAAAGCATTTAATTCATAATCGGTTTTTAAAATTAAAGTTTTAATCTCGGCGATATTATTATCTAAAAATAATTCATCTATTTCGTTTAAATCATCGGTAATTTTGGGTAAATCTTTATCTTTAATTCGGCGAAAACGTTCTTGCCATTCTTTATATTTTTTCTTTAATTCATCGTTATTAACTAAAGCTTCGACTTTATTTAATTCGGATAACATACTCGCTGAAATAACTAAATTCTTTTCGGTTTCCAGTTTTTCAATTTCTTTTTTTATTTGCCCTTTTTCATGTTTTTTAAGGAAATACAAAACTAAACCCACGATGGCAATGGATATAATATAGTACGCAACTGCGAGTAATATAAACGTTGTTCTTCCCATAAACATCAACCTTACTATATAATCTTATCATATTTACCCTTTTTTTTAAATGCCTAATTAACTTTTTGCATGCATTTTTTAAATTGACAGAAGCATAAGATTTAGATATAATACTCGTGCAAGTTATTTAGGCGGAACTAGGTCTAGTTTATAATGTGTTTGGATGAAAAAAATAAAGTATCTTAGCCTAAAAGAAAAATTGTTCCAAACTCCCTATAAACTACTAGTTTGATAAATACTTTGTAAATATTCGAAGAAAGGAGTTTGTTATGGCAAGATATACCGGACCAGCTAATAAAAAGTCAAGACGCTTAAACTTTTCCACTTTAGAAAATGGCAAAGATTTAAAAAGAACCTACGCTCCTGGCCAACATGGTCAAGATCGCCGAAAAAAATTAAGCGAATATGGAATCCAAATGCAAGAAAAGCAAAAAGTTAGATTCCTTTATGGTTTAACCGAAAAACAATTCCATAAAGTATTTGACCGGGCTTCTAAAATGAAAGGGACAGCTGGGGAAAATTTACTAATTTTGTTAGAAAGTCGTTTAGATAATATGGTTTATCGTTTAGGAATGGCGCGCACTAGAAGAGCGGCTCGCCAAATCGTTAACCATGGTCATATTACTGTAAATGGGAAAAAGACCGATATCCCTTCTTATACAACTAAAGTTGGTGATATTATCGCAGTTAAAGAAAATTCCCTAAACCATCCTGCAATCTTAGATGCTTTAGAACAAAATGTTAATGTCCCTGCTTACTTAGAAATGGATAAGAAAAATTTAACTGGTAAATATGTTCGACTTCCCGAAAGAAGCGAATTAAATAGTGAAATTAACGAACAACTAATCGTTGAATTCTACAACCGTTAAAAATAAGAAAAAAGCATTCGTAAAAGAATGTTTTTTTTATGCTTAAAGATTTGGTTTAATAATCATTGTGGCTTTATTTTCTAACGTTATAGCTTTTGCCACTTCTTGCATTTTAGTTATGGTCATATTTTCAAGTATTTCTTTCGTGTTATCTTCAATTTTGCCCAGCGTAATTAAATCATTTTGGATTTGTTCATTTACGGCAATGACATCATCATATTTTAAAATTAAGTTGGCAATTTCGGCTTTTATTTTCCGCTTAAAATCTGCTTCATCAAGTGTCCAATTAGCGACTTTTTCATCAATGGCCGCTTCAATTTCATTAGGATAATCCGTCACGGCATGAAAAGTAACGATTACACAATCATCAGTTAAATTAACGCCCCCATGAAAACTGGCCATTAATTCTTTCGCTCTTAATTCTTCCCGAAATTCACTGGAAGGTCCAAAAAGCATTTGCCCTAAAATATATAAATAATACATTAATTCCCGGTCGGTCAAATTTTTAAATTTCGCCCGCGGAATTTTTAACGCATAACGAAATTCCGCCGCGGTAATATTTAAGTTTAATTCTTGCTTGTTTTTAATAATTCCTTGAGGTTCTTTAATTTTGGGTAGTTCCGCCTTCACATAATTAGAAAATTCTTTACCCGCTAAATTTTCGCTCGCCGTTTTAATTATTTCATAAGGATTAATATTTCCCGTCACAATCAAAAACATATTTTGGGGATGATAAAAAGCCTTATAAACATTTTCAATATCCGCCAAAGTTATTTTATTAATATCTTCGGGTAACCCCGTAATTTCAAAGCGATAATTACTCTTTTTTAAAATTTGTTTTAAAAAGGCAAAATAACTAACACTATAAGGATCATCTAAATTCATTTTTGATTCTTCTACAATAATCCCCTTTTCTTTATTAATTAAACTTTTCGTAAAATAAGGGGTATAAACATAATCTAACAACGTATTTAAATTTTCGGTTACTTTTTCCGCTGTATAGACAATATAATTAGTATACTTAAACGTTGTAAAAGCATTAGCTTCGCCCCCTAGTTTTTGAAATACTTCATGGGCAGTTTTATCTTTAGCCATATTAAATTTCACATGTTCTAAAAAATGCGCTACCCCATTCGGCACTTGATAATTTTTTTTGCCCACTTTAAAACTGGTATGAATTGAGCCGTAAGGCACCATCAAAGACATATAAGTTCCTTTAATTTTTTCGTTCGGCCAAAGATAAATCTGTAATCCTTCCGGAAGCTTATGATAATAAATTTTTTCGTTTAAACCTTTAATTACAATTTCTTTCATTTAAGCATCCTTTCCTTCTAAAGCATAAATCGTATTTAATTTTAATTTTTTGGCAACTTGGACTATTTCCGCAAAAGTAATGCCCCGGATTAATTCAATTCGTTCTTCTAAATCCGGTAATTTATTAAATACTTTAAAAACATAGTTATTTAAAATCGCTATTTGGTTATCTAAAGACATGCTTAAAGATAATTCATAATTTCTTTTGGCATCCGCTAATTCTTCTTCCGTAAATTCCCCATTTGCCATCATTTTAATAACTTTTTTAATTAAGCGCACCGTATCTTTTTGATTTTTCTTATCCAAAGAAACATGAATTAATAATAAATTATCATGTTTTAAATACATACTATTTATCGCATAACAATAAGAATTTTTTTCTCTTATTTCTTGATAAAGTTTACTAGTTA
>CANQCH010000028.1 GCA_947589165.1 uncultured Bacilli bacterium | reverse complement strand
TCATAGCAATTATTACTTGAATCTGTTAATTTATTATCTCCTAGTTCATAATCGTATACTGATTTGGCATCTCCTGTGTTTGAAGTTCCCCCTACTTCCCATTTATGTTCTACTACCATGCTTTTATATGTTGGATCTATCGCATTATAATATGTTTCGTTTAAGTTTTTTGTATTTAAATTACTTTCGGCCCACATATTGACGTTATTATCTGATGATGTCCCGGCTGTATCATTCCAGTAATAACTAGCAAATGTTGTTAGTTTCCCTTTATAATTTGTTTTACTATAGCTATAATTTCCACGATAAGCGCTTTCTGGGAATGTTCCTTCTCCTAGGTCTTCTTTAGTTGCTGCATCGGCTTTGATTATTTTCATTTCATATTTTCCATAATCATCACTTGTATCATCTTCATTTTTAAAGAAACCGATTATTCGATATAAGTTTTTATAATTTGGGTCCGTTCCTTCATTTGAACATTCACTACCAAAGCAGACATAGTTATTTGGATTGGCTCCTACATATCGATATGAATCATCATTAGCCACCTTAGCTGCATTTGGTATTTCTTTTTCTGTGGCATCAGTTGTATTATGATAAACTATATTGGTTAATTTATAATTTGAAGTTGTTTCTAATTTTTTTACACATTCCCCTATTTTGTCTTCAGCACCACATACATCCGCTAAATTAGTTGGGATTACTTCTTGTTGGATTAAGACTTGTCCTTCTAATTTCTTACCTGTATTTAAGTTTTGATCACTATCTAAATTGACAAATGTTACTGTTATTTCCCATTCATGTGTTGTTTTATTTGGTTTGGTTACTAATTCGGTATCTTTGGTAGTATCATTTGTTTCAATTGTTTCTTTTTTGATTAAGATTAATCCTTCTTTATCTGTTATATCAAATCCACTTATTTGATTGTCTTCTGTGTTTGTTACATTAGTTACATAATTTAAATCTTTTATGTCTTCACCCGTTAGTTCTTTTGTTTCTCCTGTTGCCTTATTAGTTTCTTTAATCGTTAGGATTAATTCTGGTACTTTTTCATTATGTGTTTCATCTGGGGCAGTAATTACACCATCTTCTTCTTTTCCTGGTAATAGATTGCCTTCTGCATCTTTATATGTTGTATATCTTAATTCATTACTATTTATATTTAAATAAACATAGTATTCACCTGTTGCTGAATTATCGGCATCATTGGCGGTTAATTCCACTGTTCCTTTTACCCCATCCGCTAAACTTGTTCCTTTTTCACCTTGAACAAAGTTTTCCATACTGGCATTGATGGTTATTGGTACTTCTGAACTTTGATCTTCATCAACTACTCCTTCTTTAGATGCATCAATATCTTGGATAATAAAGTTTAGATTATCCGTGGTCCCAGTTGTAACATCAATATCACTACTTTGGCCTTTACCTTGTTGGGCTTGGAAGTAAGCGTAAGTGGCGCCCGCGATCATGGCAACTACCGCTATAAGAGCTACAACTAGTAAGACTATGGCCTTTCTTTTATTTTCTTTTTGGTTTGGATTTTCCATAAACATTCAACTCCTTTTGTTATTATGGATACTTTAGTTAAAACTATTATACATCTATTTGGGTGTTTAAGACAATTGTTATAGTTTTAACTTGACACCTTTATTTTTCCTTATATTATCAAAAAAAAAAAAAAGTCAATTGACTTTTTAAAAATTGACATTTAGTTTACGTGATTATTTATTAGGATCAACTAAAATTTTAATGGTATTAGATGTTCCGGAGGTTAATTCTTCATAAGCACTTTGTACTTCTTCTAAGCTAATCGTTTTATCAACAAATTTTAATACTTCAATTTGTTTACTAGCAATTAGATCAATTACACTGGCAAATTCTTCTTTCGTATAAGCAATGGCTCCTTGTAATTTTAATTCGTGCATAACAGCAATAGTTAAAGGCACACTTATAGCATCTAAGGAAACGCCAACTAAAACGACTGTGCCACCAACTTTCGCTTGCATAATGCTACTGGTAACGGCGGGACCATTACCGACACATTCAATAACGACATCAAAGCCATCGGGTGCAACTTCATGCATTTTTTCGGTAACATGTTCATCTTTGGCATCAAACCAACGATCCGCAACACCTAAAGATACGGCTTTTTCACCCCGACCAGCATTCGTTTCGGATACTCCAACAAATCTAGCGCCTTCAGCTTTGGCAAACATCGCAGAAACTAAACCAATGATACCGCCACCAACGACCAATACATTATCACCAACTTTAATATCAGCTAAATGCACGGCATGTAAACCAACAGATGTTGGTTCAACCATGGCCGCTTCTTCAAAGGAAACATTATCCGGTAATTTCATGACCATGTCAGCTCTTAAAGCCGTTTTTGGTGCTAAAGCTCCCGGATTATCAAGTGATAAACCCGTCGCATGATTCCATGTTTCTAAACAATATTGGGGATTACCCGTTAGACAGGCTTCACAATGACCACATGGGGAAATTGGTAAAGCCGTTACCCGATCACCAACCGCTAAATCACTGCGAGGACCGGGATCCGTTACGACGCCCGAATATTCATGGCCCATCACTAAACCAACGGGATTACCAGCTACCCAATAATGTAAATCAGAACCACAAATCCCACATTTTTTCACATCAATTAAGACTTTATTACCATCATTAATTGGTTCATTTATTTCTTTAATTTCAAATTTTTTTGCTTCTTTTATTGCAACACTTTTCATACTATCCCTTCTTTTCTTTCTTTATTTTTTTTCTTATTTTTTTAAAACCCGTGGCCACCGCCACCGCCGCCGCCAAAGCCGCCGCCACCAGAGAAGCCGCCCCCAAAGCCAGAACCACTACTAAAGCTGGAAGAAGCATTTTGGCGAGATACAGTTGCTTGGGCACTATTAACCGCGGAAGAAATACTGCTGTTAATAGTATTACCAATATTTACATGATTATAAATAAATATTGGCGTATAATCATAATTATCAATATCAATTTCTTTAATCCGAACATTCATGGCTTTTTCCACTTTATCTGCTAAACCAAAGATAGTGGCATAAACTAAATAACGATCCCAAAGGGTTATCTCGGGTAGCTCTTTTAATTCAAAGGTACCAAAGTCATTTAAAAAGTTTTTAAAGGCTTGCCACTGCGCATAATGTTCAATTCCTTTTTCCGTTTTTTTCGTAAATGTTAAAGTATAAAGGAAATAGGCAACACCCAAAAAGCCCGTCGTATAACTTAAAATTGATTCAACTTCTAAACTGCGATTTAAAACAAATATTAACCAACCAAATATTAAGAATAAAATTCCCGGTACAATCATGGTTTTACTTTCAAAAAAGCCTTGTTGTTCCCCATCTTTTTTTACCGCATTTTGCCATTTGGTATAAGAACTCATAAAAGTATTACAAGTTTTGGTCCCACTGGCATATTTTTTTAAATCTTGGGTGGTAAAGACATTATCATGGCCCACTTTGGTAAATAAGAAATCGACTAATATATTTTCCGTTTCATTCAAATTATCTTTCGTGACCAAAGTAAATTGATAATCTTTTTTCTTACTATCCGGTATTTCTGTAAAACTAATATTCTTTTTATAAATTAAATTCAAAATTGCAGCACTTAACGCATTCGGCGTAATATTTTTATGAAATAAATAATCGATTACTTCTACATTATAGTCATCAATAAATTCCCGGTTATACTTTAATTGAAACTTTGGTTTCCGTTCCTTATCATGAACTAAATAAGTATAAATCCACGTAATAACTAAACCAACAAGAAAAGCAATTGTTGTTCCCATGCCAATTATATATTTAATTTTTATTTCTTTTCGTAAGGCATTCGCATTATCCGCATTAATTTGTTCTTCGGCTAAAATATCTGATAAAGCATCCCGATTACTATGTTTGGTAACCTTCCCTTCATCAATTAAACTTTTGGCAAACGTCGTTCGAATAGTGACCGGATCATAGGCATCAATTTTTTCACTATGCGCATATATCCCCGTTGCCCCATCAATCGTCGTTTTTTCTACTTCTCCCATTAAGTTAGTTTGGGCATTGGCCCAAAAGCGAAAATTATCTGATTCATCGATGCCCGGTAATTTAACTTTTATTTGTAAATCGTATAAATCATCGGCAAAATCCCAACCAATGAAATTCCAGCGCATTTCGGCCACATCATTATGACTAATGACGACATCCTTTAAAGTATATTTAATGACAAAAACTACCATAGCATCGTTGGCGGGATAATACATCCGCATCCGGTAACCATCAGTAATATTAGTTAAAATATATTTTCCTTTATCGCCATTCATCGCCGTATAAACGTTTTGAAATTCGGGTACATTCGCCTTAAAAATTTGAAAATCGGCTTGGTTAACAATTTGCCCATATATTTTTAAGTTTTCGATGGCCGAAGCATTAGTTAGGGTATCACCATATTCCCCGGCATATAAAATGTCTCGTTCGTAACCATTAAACTCACCATCAACAAAAATAGCTTCTTGAACATTCATATCGCCATTAGCTAAAATCTCCGCTTGAATATAATAATGTTCGATATCATAATCGACATCGGCCCTACTAGCTAAGGGAAATACTAATAGTAAAGTTATTAACCACAATAATTTTTTCATTTTCTCCCTCAAAAAAAGCGCTTAACGCTTTTTTAAAATTT
The DNA here is from genome assembly GCA_947589165.1 of uncultured Bacilli bacterium. Classification (GTDB taxonomy): domain Bacteria; phylum Bacillota_I; class Bacilli_A; order RF39; family UBA660; genus Onthocola_B. Next base: position 6,016 of record CANQCH010000028.1, on the reverse strand, counting down.
AACTTGGACGTTTTCGCGTTCTTTTTCATTTGCTTCAAAGAAACTTTCTTTCTTAAAGCCACAAATATTAGCAACTAAATTACTTGGTAATACTTCACATTTATTATTGTATTGTAATACCGTATCATTATAAAATTGTCTGGCACTGGCAATTTTACTTTCGGTTTCTGTTAATTCGCCTTGTAATTCTAAAAAGTTCGTATTGGCTTTTAAATCAGGATAATTTTCCGCTAAAGCAAAAAGTTTGGAAATAGCTTGGGTTAATTCACCATCCGCTTTCATTTGATCCGTTGGCGTTACCGCTGTTGTATAACTATTACGTGCATTTACAATCGCTTCAAAAGTATCTTTTTCATGCGCTGCATAGCCTTTAACCGTTTCTAATAAGTTCGGAATCAAATCAAATCTTCTTTTTAATTGTACATCGATTTGCGCCCATTGATCCTTCACCCGATTACGTAAAACTACTAAATTATTATACGTTGCCACAAACCAAAGTATAATTACCACTACAATGACAATTAGAACAATCCACCACATAATATCTATCCTCCTTATAGTTTAATTTTAGCACATATTAAAAACTTATTCAACATATTGTTTTATTATGAAATGGTTCATTATTGGCTTATTTATCGGTATTACATCGCTTATCCCGGGTATCTCGGGTGGCACAATTTTATACCTTTCCGGCGAGTATAATAATTTTACATTTTATTTAAAAAATATCCGGAAATATTATTTTTTATTGATTAAATTAATCTTGGGCGCTGTAATTGGTTTATTTAGTTTTGCCAAAATTCTAGAACTCGCTTTTTCTTATTATCCTTTAATTACGAAACTTTTTTTGGCCTATTTAGTTTTATTTTCTCTACCTAGTTTTTTAAAAAAGACCAATTTAAAAGTTAACCCTTTTCTTTTCTTTTTAGGTATTATCGTTATTTTCATCTTAAATTATTTGGTCCCAACCATTCCTTTCGTAGTTAGTGATATAAAAATAACTTTCCCCTTTTTAATTTTTTTTACTTTAGCGGGTTTCCTAGATGGTTTTATTACCATTATTCCTGGGATAAGTGGTTCGATGATAATGATGATTTTAGGTCCTTATTATTTATATAAATCTTTATGTGCCAATGTTTTTCAGCAGCCTTTATATTTAATTGCTCTTCTTGGTTATTTTATTGGAGATTTCATAGGCATTTATTGGGGTGCTAAATTTACTGATAAAATTGTTAATAAACATCCTCAAAGCAGTAATTCTTTAATCTTTGGTTTTATTACCGGTTCTTTACTTGTCATTATTCCTTTTTCAGAAGTCATTACCATTCCTGGTTTTATCGCTTTAGTTAGTGCTTATATTTTAATTACTTTGACTACTTTAAATGCGTGAAGGATTAATATCAATATCGATATAAACATCATTTCTTAAAGCATACATTTTATCAATATCTTTTAAAACCATTTTTAATTTGGCATCAAATTTATATTTTATGATAATTTGAAAGCGATATTCATTATTAAATTTTAAGATTAACGCCGTTGTCGGTCCTAAAACAATCGTATCTTTACTGACTTCTTTCGTTAAATATTCTTTAACTTTTTTGGCTTCCGTCAAAGTTTTTGCATAATCTTTCCCTACGACTTTTACGCCAATTAAATAATAATATGGGGGATATTTTAAACTATGCCGAATGCGCATTTCTTGGTTATAAAAAGCATCATAACTATTTTTTAAGACACAATCCATAACATAATTATCGGGATTAAAGGTTTGGATAATAACTTCGCCCGGTAAATTACTCCGTCCACTGCGGCCAGCCACTTGATTTAATAATTGAAACGTATTTTCACTTGAACGAAAATCGGGAATATTTAACGACGTATCCGCATTAATTACCCCGACTAATGTTACTTTGGGAAAATTAAGCCCTTTACTAACCATTTGGGTCCCAATTAAAATATCGTATTTTTCCTCTTGAAAATCCCGAATTAATCTTTCATGGGCTCCCTTTTTGGTCGTCGTATCTTGATCCATTCGTAATACTTGGGCCTCCGGAAAGTTTTTATGCATATATTCTTCTAGTTTTTCCGTGCCCAAGCCCAAATAATTTAATGCCTCTTCGTGACAATTAGGACAAAGTTTTTCTTTTTTCGTTAAATAACCACAATAATGACAAATTAAATTATTATTACTCGCATGATACGTTAAAGTAATATCACAATTAGGACATTTATAAGTATAACCACAATTGCTACAATTAACAAAAGTTGCATATCCCCGACGATTTAAAAGTAAAATTATTTGTTCTTTTTTCGCTAGACGATCTTTAATTTTGGCCTGTAAAACGCGACTCAAGACGCGTTCTTTATTTTTCATCTCTTCCGCCATATCAACAATCGTAACTTTAGGTAAGATGGCGTCCCCCACTCTTTTAGTTAAGGCAACAAGTTCAAATACCCCTTTATCCGCCCGGGCTTTACTTTCTAAAGTAGGCGTCGCACTCCCTAAAACTAAAGGGCAATGATGATACGTACTGCGAAAGGAGGCAATGTCTTTCGCTTGATATTTTGGCGTATTATCTTGTTTATAAGTACTACTATGCTCTTCATCAATAATAATGATGCCAAGATTATTTAAGGGGGCAAAAATAGCACTTCTAGTCCCCACGACCATACTAACTTCTCCCCGTTGAATTTTTAAATATTCATCGTGTTTTTCCCCTTCGGATAAACCACTATGTAAGATAGCTACTTGACTCCCAAATTCTTGATAAAAGGTTTGAATAATTTGCGTAGTTAATAATATTTCGGGGACTAATAGTAAAGCTGTTTGTCCTCTTTTTAAAACTTCTTTAATTAATTCTAAATAAACAATGGTTTTCCCACTACCCGTTATGCCATATAATAAAAAGGTTTTAGCTTGACCCAAACTACCCATAATTTTTTGAAAAGCCACTTCTTGTTCATCTGTTAACTTGCGTTTAACCTTTTCCCCCCTGGTTTTATTAATTCGATATTTTTGCACCTTTTCCGCGATGACAATATTTTTATTTAATAAAGTTTTTAAGCTACTCCCATTAATTAGTTTTTGGTTAATGGCCTTTTCTTTTTCTAACTTTAGAATTATGGCTAATTGACCGGGATATCTTTTAATTTGTTCTTTTATAGTCGTCACATCAACTTGCGGTTTTAATTTAATTATTGTTTCGTAATAATTATAATTACTCTTTTGACCCTTTGCTTTAAAACTAGATGGTAGTAATGTCTGTAAAGCCGTAATTTTAGGACATAAAGTACTTTCACATAAATAATCGGCAATTTTTAGAAGTTCAGCATTGAGAAAAAAGTCCGGATCAACAATACTTTCAATCTCTTTAATTTCATATTCTGTATTGACATCATTTAAAAGTTCTAAAACAAAACCATAAATACTTTTATGGCCAAAAGGTACTTTTACTTTCATCCCAACGCGAATAATCTCTTGCATTGCTAAAGGCACATGGTAAATAAATGTTTTATCTAATTCTTTAGTCGCATATTCAATAATTACTTTTGCATACATACTTTACCTCTTAAATTAATTGTAAAGAAAAAAATTATCTTTGACAAGATAATTTTTTAACTAAATTTATACCAAACTAGTAGTTCATCTTTATTTTCTGGATTAGGTACATCGACATAATTTTTCGCTATCTCTTCTTTAGTTAAGGCTCTGTCAAAAATTAAAGCATCACTAAAGGTGGTATAAGGTTTTTGTCCAGCTATGTTATAAGTTACCCCATTAATTGAACGATATGTTTTCCCCGGATTAGGATTCATACCAATTAAAATTGGTAAATTTATAACTTTTATTCCACTATCATCAACTATCAAAGTTTCAAATTCTTGACCATCAATATAATAGCTTAATTTGTTTTGATTATAAACTAAAATTATTGTGTAAAAATCATTAGCATTATAATTAAAATCCTTAGTAAAATTATAGTATGCTGTAGATTTATTAGTATATAACACATCTGAAAATTTAGTATTTTTTAAAAAAATACCTATACCACCAGCATCTTGATTACCTATAAGATATTCCGTCACATTATCACGATTAAATTTTACTCTTATAACAAATGTTGCTTGATTACCGAAATTATGACTTGCCAAGCCACAATCTATAAAACCCATTTGTTCAGAATCTTCATTTCCTAAAGTTATTCCTTGTTGATTCCAATCAACGATATTATATGCCCGGCCTTCATTATCATTACTACTCAAATTAGTAATATTAAGAGCAAAAGTGGGATATCCTTCGTTACCTAATTGCCAAGTATTTAATTTATATTCTGTTAAATTACTATTAATATTTGCTAAATTTATACTTTCTAAATTACTATTTAATGTATTAACAAAATCCTGACTTTTCATCGCCGAAATATTCATACTTGTACCACTACCCGATAATGTACTATCAGCTGCATAATAACAATTATTAAGATTTTCTACACCTGATGTTCGATTGTGATCAATTCCTGATTTTATTCTTCCAACAATTGTGCCTATATTGTATACATTTTCTAAATTCGTAGTACCCCAATTTGCTAATATACCTGAACTTTCATCTGATACGGAAGTAACATTTCCTGTATTATATGAATTAATTATAGTTGCAGTCGCACCATTTCCACCAATTAAACCACTAGAGGTATTGGCTGATAAAAATGCTTCATTGTTTATCACATTACCTGAATTATAACTATTTAAAACATAACTTACTGCTTCAAACCGATGGTATCCTATAAGTCCTCCTAACACGGTTGCTACACCTACATTTTTATATGTTGAACTAATTTGACCTGTATTATAGCATTTATCAATAATTAAACCATTATGATAAATTACATCGCCGACAATACCACCTATTCTATTGCCATCAGTTAAATTTCCTTTATTATATGAATTGATAATTTTGGATTCGTTTTTAGTGGCTGTTTCTTTATATAACCGTCCTACTAAGCCACCAATACTTATTTCATATGCTCCTGCATATTTCTTTTTATTAGTAACATTACCTAAATTATAGGAATTGGTAATATTTATTTTACCATTTATTATTCCTACTAAACCACCAATATTAACATCTGATTCAATCTCTTTATTAGTAACTATTTCGCCTTCATTATAGGAATTATTAATTATCAACACTGATGTAGTTGCATTATCTCTTCCCACTAAGCCACCCGCACGACTTCCTAGATTATTTGTTATTGTTCCTTCATTATGACTATTATTTATTTTTACAGTTGTATCTGCCCCGATGTATGCTACTAACCCTGCGGTATTATTACTATTAGTTATAGAACCTTTATTTACACATCCTTCGATTATTATTTCAGGACTATTTGCTCCTGCTGATCCTACTATTCCCCCGTTGGAATTTGTTCCTAATGTACTACTCACACTCGCTTCATTTACACAATTACTTATCTTGGCTCCTTTTGTTGTTGCTTTTACATAACCTACAAATGTTCCCATATCTACTGCTATACTAGTTTTTAATTCTCCACTGATTGTTAAATCTTTTATTTCAATATCTATGCCATATCCTACTAATCCAATAGATTTTAAAGTACTATTATTTATATATAAATTGGCAATTTTTTTATTATTACCATCTATTATACCTTGAAACGATGTCGTACTATCTAAGCCTATTGGAGTAAAACCACTACCATCTTTATTAGTTAGTTCATCAATTAATGTTTCGATTCCGTTTACATTATTAATATCACCATAGTCTCTTCGATAAGCATTTTCATAATCATTAGGATTATTAAAATCTAGATCCTTTTCTAAAGTAAAGATTTTACCAGCATAGTTTTCCCCACCGTTTACTTCATTGGCTAAATCGACTAGGTCTTCTATTACTCTTATTCGATATGGACTTTCTTTTGTTCCTAATTCTTCTAAGTCAAAATATACATAACATTTATCAGTTCCTGTTACCTTTACTTTTATTCTTTTACTT
>CANQCH010000027.1 GCA_947589165.1 uncultured Bacilli bacterium | reverse complement strand
GAACATAAGCTTCTGGTTGAAAATAATCGTAATAAGAAACAAAATATTCAACATGATTATTTGGAAACAACTCTTTTAATTCGGCATAAAGTTGGCCAGCTAAAGTTTTATTATGCGCTAAAACCAGGGTCGGTTTATTAACTTCTTTAATGACATTAGCAATTGTAAAAGTTTTACCGGTCCCCGTAGCCCCCAGTAAAACTTGTTCTTTTTTTCCCTCTTTTATACCATCAACTAATTCTTTTATGGCTTTGGGTTGGTCGCCACTAGGAGAATATTCACTTACTAAATCAAACATAATCTAAACCTCCCTAGAACAATTTAATTGTTATTTTCGTATATCATAGCATTTAACTTTCAATAAAACAATAATGTTTTGTAATTAATATTTGTCAAAAAACGAAAAAAAATGTATAATCTTTATTAAGAAAGGAGTTTTAGCATGGTTAACGTAAATTATAGTAGTAGTTATAATACAGCCGAAAATTTAGGAGTTTGGTTAATTGTTTCTTTATTTTTAGCCGTTATTGGTGGTTTAGTTTTATATTTTTTATTTATTAAACCTGACAAGAAAGTTGAAAATAAAGCTTTAGCTTGGTTTAAAGAATTTTTCAATTTCCACAAAATGTTAATTGAAGATTTACTAAAGACTACTTATATCGTTTTAGCTATTTTTATTACCTTATATTCTTTTGCTTTAATCGCCGTAAATTTCTTAGGTTTTATTTTAACTATTGTTCTTGGAAATGTCATTTTAAGATTAGTTTATGAAGCTAGCTTAATCTTAATAATGATTTGGAAAAATACGAACGATATTAACAAATCTTTAAAAAAATAGTAACCATTGAAAAAAAGGCAATCATCCGATTGCTTTTTTTATTGTCTAAAATGTCAAATAAAATTGAATTTTGTTTTAAAAATGGCAAGTTTGTGTTATCTTAAAAATAAGAGGTGAAATTATGCCAACTTTTATCTTTGGTCATAAAAATCCAGATACTGATAGTGTTTGTTCCAGTATTGCGCTTGCTTATTTAAAAAATGAATTAGGGGAAAAATGTTTGCCTAAAATATTAGGTAATATTAATAATGAAACGAAATTTGTTTTAGATTATTTTCATGTAGATGTGCCTAGTTATTTAAATGATGTGCGCGTGCGGATTAAAAAAGTTAAATATGATCGGAAGGCTTATATTAATGAAAATGCTTCGATTGATGAAGCCTTTAACCTAATGCAAAAACATAATATTACGGCCATTCCGTTGGTAGATGATAATCGCAAATTAACTGGTTATGTTACTTTAAAAGAAATTGCCCGTTATTTAATTAATGGAGATAAAGAATTAATTAATACAACTTTAGATAATATTGTTGCGACGTTAAAAGCCAAAGTTCTTACTAAATATGATGATATTATCGAGGGCAAAATCATGGTTGTGGGAATGCAATCAAAAGCCTTTTATGAAACGGTAGTTTTAAATAAAAATGATATTTTAATTGTTGGCGATCGTTATCGAATTTTAGATTATGCGATAGACTCCCAAGTTAAACTTATTATTTTACCTTTTAACAGTGGCATTAATAAAGAATTATTAAGTAAAGCCAAGAAAAATAAAATTAATATTATTGAAACGAGTTTAGGTTCTTATTTAATTTCCAATAAAATATTACTTGCTAACTATATTAAGAGTATTAATACAAATCATGAACCAATCACGGTTAATAATGAAGATTGCTTTATTGATTTTAAACATATGACTCACCAAATTAACCATACTAACTATCCCGTTGTAAATAATAACGGCGAATGTTTAGGCTTAATTCGGTTAACAGGACCTAATACTTACGAAAAACAAAAAGTTATTTTAGTAGATCATAATAATTTTGCCCAATCAGTTGATGGAATTGAAGAAGCTGATATTGTGGAAATTATTGACCATCATAATTTAGGGGCGATTGGGACGAATATTCCCATTAATTTCCGTTCGAAACCGGTGGGTTGTACGGCGACCATGATTTATGAACTATATGGGGAAAATAAAGTAACGATTCCTAAAAATATGGCAGGAATTTTACTATCCGCGATCCTTTCTGATACGTTATTACTAACGGGACCTACAACAACCGAAGATGATAAATTTGCAGCGGTAAAATTAGCTTCCATTGCCAAAATTGATATTGATAAATATGGTTTAGAAATGTTAAAGGCTGCAAGTTCTATTGCGGATATGAGTCCAAAAGAAGTAATTTTAAGCGATTTCAAATCATATACCGTTGATAATGTTAATTTGGGGATTGGCCAAGTTATTACAATGGACTTTGATTACATTAAAGATAATCTTACCGAATATGTTGATACTTTAAATGCAATGAGTGAAAAATACGCCGTTATCGCGTTATTTGTGACCGATATTATTAAAAAAGGTTCATATGTTTTATATAATGCTGATAGTGAAAACTTAATTAAAGTAGCCTTTGGGTTAAAAGAAATTACAGAAGGGACCTTTATTCCTAAAATGGTTTCACGTAAGAAAGACTTTTTACCAAGCATTTTAGGGGTATTGGATGATAATAGATGAAAGCTTTAATTACTGGGGCTTCTAGTGGCATTGGTCGGTCCTTTGCCTATTATTTAGCTACTTTAGGTTATGAGTTAGTTTTAACTAGTCAAGAAAAGACAAAATTAGAACAAATCAAAAAAAATTTAACGGTTCCGGTTACCATTATACCGTGCGATTTACTTAAAGAAAGTAATGTCTACGCGTTATATGAAAAAACAAAAAATATGAACATTGATGTGGTAATCAATAATGCCGGCTTTGGTTTATTTGGTGAATTTGCTAAAACCGATTTAAATCGGGAATTAGAAATGATTGATTTAAATGTTCGGGCCTATCATATTTTAACTAAACTTTTTTTACAAGATTTTGTTAAAAAAGATGCTGGTTATATTTTAAATGTTTGTAGTAGTGCCGGTTTTATGGCGGGACCTCGCATGGCCACTTACTATGCCACCAAAAATTATATTACTAAATTAACGATGGCCATTAATGAAGAGCTTCGGCAAAAAAGTAGCCATGTCCAAATTAGTGCCCTTTGTCCAGGACCAGTGAATACAAATTTTAACCATGTAGCCCAAGGCAAGTTTACCATTAAAGGAATTAGTCCCGATTATGTCGCCAAATATGCCATTAAAAAAATGTTTCAACACAAGTTAATTATTATTCCAACCTTAAAAATGAAATTGGCCGTATGGGGCCAAAGATTTATTCCTTATCGGTGGGCCTTAATAATTACTTATCATATTCAATATCGCAAAACCCAAAAAAAATAAAGATGTTTTTCAATCTTTATTTTTCGGCTCTAGATAATCTACTGGGGAGCAAAAATTAACCAAAGCATTATAAAATAAGGGCTTACCCCTTATTTTTTGATGTTTAAAATTTTTTAATGTTTTTTATCGCTAATAACACTTATTTTTTTAATTTTTTTGATTTCTATCTTTTTTAGTTATTCCACTTAATCTTCCATTCAATATGTACATTATTCTTAACCGAAAAAATTTAAAATTTTTATATCCAAATCCTATTCTTTTTATTACTTTTATTTTATTATTTACTCCTTCTGTATATCCATTTGAAAATCTCTTATCTATAAATGAGTTTACTATGTATGGTAACCAATTTTTTATTGTTTCAGCTGCTTCTTCCATTTCTTTTATTCCATAATTTTTTACTGTACTTATCCATTCTTTTATTTCACTTTCAGCATATTCATATGTTGTTGTATGTAATACATCCATAAATAATTCTTTTAATATATATCCCTTATGTAACTCTTCATTTATTGCTAATAATTGCTCTCTTAAATCATATTTTAATATATCTACCATATGGCCATTTTTATATCTTTGGGTATATGTATACCATTCTACATCATTACTATACTTTCTTAATAAAGCTACATTCTTTTTATTTTTTAACATTCTATATTCTTTTGAATTATATCCATATTCTTTTTGTAATCTTATTCTTATTTTGTCTAGCGCATCCATTATATATCGTGTATAATGAAATCTATCTACTATGTACTTTGCTTTCGGAAACATTATTTGCTGTACTAGTAGATATGGTTCGTACATATCGCTTATGACGAACTCCACAGAATGTCTATTTTCAGTTTTTGTAAAATACTGAATTAGATATTCTTTTTTTCTTTTGGGTAATATATCTAATACTTTTCTATGCATTGGATCATTTATTATAAATGCATATTTTCCTTCTTTTGTATCTGCTTTAAATTCGTCAAATGATATTACTTTTGGTAAATTTTTTAAATATTTAGGGTATTCATTCATTGCATTTTCTAATATATTCCTTACCGTTCCTGACGACACACCATTGCTTTCTGCTATGTATTTTAGTGATAAATTATAATTTAATAAATCTTTTAATATCTTTTGTTCTAATTGTGTTGATATTGTTTTTCCTTTTTCATTCAATGTTAATTTTTCTGTAAATTTCTTATTACATTTATGACATACAAATCTTTTCTTTATTATATTTATTTTTGTTTCTTGTTCCAATATTTTTAAATATTTTATTTCCATTGGTTTTAATTTATCATGAATACTTTTGGTATATTCCCCACATATTGGACATTTTTCTTTTCGTTTTTTACTTTCTATATAAATAATTTTTTTCATCTTATCTTCTTCCTTCCTTTCTTCTATTTTTAATATTTTATATTCTTTTAATTTTAGCAATTTTTCCATTTCTTCCATTCTTTCACCTCCTGTCTTTAATTAAAAAATTGCTAATTTATTATACATCAAAAAAGAGATAACTTTTTTTGTTATCTCCCCACTAAAATGTGTAGTTTTCTTGTTAAATCTCCCCACTAGATTTTCTATCCGGGGTCTTTTAACTCCCCACTGAATTATCTAGAGCCTATTTTTCTTTTACATTACCAGTTTTTGTCCAACCATTATTTAAATAATTATTTAATTCGGATTCTTTAACCCATTTATAAATCTTTTCTCGATGTTGGCAATAATTAACTGATTCATTACTAATGGCTGTATAGCCCGGATATTTATCTTTGTTACTAACTAGGTCGCGTACACAAGTATCATAATCAATTAATCTTAAAGAAAACTTCACAGGAACAAAGTAAACATTATAACCTAAATTACGAGAATAATAAGGTGTAACACCATTTTTATTTAAAATATCAATTTTAATTTGCATTTTATAAATGCCATTTTCTAAATAAAATTTTTGCGGATTATAAGTGAAGTTTCCTTGTTTTAAAGAAGCATTCATCATCGTTTGAGCGTCCACTAATTCAACTTTTTGGGTCGTATTTTCTTCAACTTTTGAAGCTTTCTTATTAAGATAAGTTTCATAATCACTTAAATTGGTATAATATCCAAATCCCATGGCGTTGGCGCCAGTTGTTTTACTATTAATATTAGTTAAGTTTAATGTATATGTGTAAGAACTTTGATTATAATTTTCGGGGATAGTACAGCTAGAATAGAAATTAGCCATACTGGTTTTGCAATAGGTGTAGACATTGGTTCGTTCACATTTATTTTCGTAGTTATCGCCATAGTAGGCACCTCCTACCCAATCCGTATAAGAATATAATTCATAATATTTTTCTTTTGTTGGAGTTACGGTTTCTACGGTACAACTATCACATAAATTATAATATTTATAAGTTACCTTTTTAATAACTTTTTTAGTTACCGTGGTTTTACTACTACTGCTGCTACTACTTGATGTACTATTACCTTTATTACTGTTGGTACTAGTAGTATTGCTACTATTACTACTGTTGTTACTATTATTGTTGTTGTTTGGTTTAGCTTCTATGTCTGGTGTTTCTGGTTCTTTATTTTCGTTAAGATTAGGACAAGTGTTACAAACGTTATCTTTTTTTTCAATTGATGTTACAATAAAGTCTTCATTTTTTCCACATTTTAAATTAACTTTTAAAGCATAATTATCATCTTCAGTTTTGGTCGCTTGAATATAACTAGCATTTAAATCACATTTTTTCCCATTTTGCGTAAAATCAATTAATAATTTTTGATCTAGCATATCGGCAAGAGTGATTTTAATTTTGCCCCCTTCGTTTTGGGGTAAGCGATCGCTGGTAAAATACTCTAAAGCACTTTCTTTCATATAATTGATATTTTGAATAAATTCTGGTTCCGTTTCGGTTGTTACCGTTTGCTTTTTGTTATTGCGCATAAATAGCCAACATAAAATAAAAGCTAAAATGGCTACCAGTAATAATTTTAAAATTAAAATAAGCCAATTACCTTTCTTAAATTTTGAATCTTTTTCTTCGTACATTTTAATACCCCCTAAAGCAAGAAAAAACTTTCGTTTGTCAAGATAATTTTACCACAAAAATGTCAAGAATGTCAAATAAAGCCCTTGCTAACATCTATTATATGAATAAATATTTGCATTATTTAAGGATTTTTACTATACTAATATCGTTTAAAAATGTTTATTTTAATTCGGAAATGGCAAAATAATAAGGGAGTGAAGAATGAAGAAGGTTCAGGGATATAAGGCATTTAATTTAGATGGTACAAATGTTCATGGCAAAGTTTTTAAAGCTGGGGAAACTTACATCACTGATCGACGCGTACAATTTTATCAAACAGGCTACCATATGTGTGAGCATTTAACTCATATTTTTAGCTACTATCATCCCGTGGAAAGTGCTTTAGTAGCTTCCGTGACGGGAGAAGGTCATATTCATTATATCCCTTATGATGATTACCGGGATATTTATGATTTATATGCGGTTGAAAAAATAACCATTAATCATTTTTTAACACGGGCAGAAATATTTAAAAAAGTTTTAGAAGAAATTCCGCATGATCAAAAATTATTTTTAAGTAATGCTACTTTAACTCCTGAAGAAAAACAAATTTTTATTTCGCTATTTCATGATAATTTTGATTTGATGCGTTGTTTATTATATTATCAAACCAATTATACAGATGTTTATCAAAAAAGCCCGGAAGAAGTGCAAAGATTAGTAAGGAAGTGTTATCATGGATAAAATTATTATAAAAGGTGCTCGGGAAAATAATTTAAAAAATATTGATTTAGAGATTCCCAAAAATAAATTAGTAGTTATGACGGGTGTTTCTGGTTCGGGGAAAAGTAGTTTAGCTTTTGATACTATTTATGCCGAAGGGCAAAGAAGATATGTGGAAAGTTTATCCGCTTATGCTCGCCAATTTATTGGTGTTAATGAAAAACCAGATGTTGATTCTATTGAAGGGTTAAGCCCAAGTATATCAATTGATCAAAAATCAACTAATAAAAATCCGCGGTCAACTGTCGGGACGATCACCGAAATTTATGATTATTTAAGACTTTTATTTGCCCGCATTGGTGTACCATATTGTCCTAATCATCATATTCCGATTAAAAGTCAAAGTATTGAAGAAATGACCAATAAAGTTATGGAATTAACGGGCGAAGTAATTACCATTATGGCCCCAATTGTGCATGGGGAAAAAGGTACTCACAAAGATTTAATCGATAATTTGCAAAAAGAAGGTTTTACGAAATTACGGGTTAATGGCGAAATCGTTAAAATCAGTGAAATGCAAGATTTAGAAAAAAATATTAAAGATAATATTGATTTAATTATTGATAAAATTGAAGTAGCGCCAGAAGAACGTGGTCGGATTTTTGAAGCCATCGAGGAAAGTACTAAAAGAGCTGATGGCAAAGTGGTTATTGCAACGGCGAATGACGAAATTTTAATGAGTGAAAAATATGCTTGTTTAAAATGTAATTATTCGATTCCTGAATTAGAACCGCGTCTATTTTCTTTTAATGCCCCTTATGGTGCTTGCCCGGATTGTAAAGGCTTAGGAACTAAATTAAAAATTAGTGAAGAATTACTAATCCCCGATAAAAATAAATCAATTTTAGAAGGAGCCATTAGTGCCTTAAGTTTGGATAGTACAACTTATTATACTCAAGTAGATACCGTATGTAAGCATTATAATATTGATATGAAGATGCCTATTAAAGATATTCCGAAGAAAAAACTTAAATATTTACTTTATGGTACTGATGATTTATTAGAATTTAATTATGTTTCGAAAAATGGTAATACGCGGAATACGACTAATACATATGAAGGCATTATTCCGGCTTTAGAACGGCGTTATATGGAAACAAAAAGTAGTTGGATTCGCGAATGGTTAGATAATTATATTGTCGAAATGCCTTGTCCCACTTGTAAGGGTAAAAGATTACAAGATTCCGTGCTTTCTATTTATATTAATAAGAAGAATATTTTTGATTTAACCGATATGTCCATTAAAGATTTATATAAATTTATTTGTGATTTAAAATTATCGACCGAAGAACAAAAAGTTAGTGAGTTAATTGTAAAAGAAATAAAATCGCGGTTAGAGTTTTTAAATAACGTTGGTTTGTCTTATTTAACTTTGACGCGAAGTGCTGGTACTTTATCGGGTGGAGAAGCGCAACGGATTCGTTTAGCCACGCAAATAGGGAGTAAATTATCCGGCGTTTTATATGTTTTAGATGAACCTAGTATTGGTCTTCATCAAAAAGATAATGAACGGTTAATCAATAGTTTAAAAGAAATGCGCGATTTAGGTAATACTTTAATTGTGGTTGAACATGATACCGATACCATGCTAGCAAGTGATTTTTTAGTTGATATTGGCCCCGGTGCTGGTGAATATGGTGGCGAAGTGGTCGCGGCTGGGACGCCAGAAGAAGTAATGCAAAATAAAAATAGTTTAACGGGGCGTTATCTCGCGGGAATTGAAAAAATTGAAATTCCTAAAAAAAGACGGCGCGGAAACGGCAAGAAATTAACCATTAAAGGAGCCTGTGAAAATAATTTAAAAAATATTGATGTCGATATTCCGTTAGGTAAATTTGTGGTTGTCACCGGCGTTTCTGGTTCCGGTAAATCAACTCTGATTAACGAAATCCTATATAAAACTTTGGCTCGTAATTTATATCATTCAAAGGAAATTCCTGGCCGTTGTAAAACCATCACTGGTTTAAATAATATCGATAAAGTCGTGCAAATTACGCAAGATGCCATTGGGCGTACGCCGCGGAGTAATCCGGCGACTTATGTCGGTGTTTTCGATGATATTCGCGACATCTTTGCCCAAACGAAAGAAGCTAAAATGCGGGGGTATGATAAGGGCCGATTCTCCTTTAATGTTAAAGGTGGTCGTTGTGAAGCTTGTTGGGGCGATGGTGTTAAAAGAATTGAAATGCATTTTTTGGCCGATGTTTATGTTCCTTGTGAAGTTTGTGGTGGTAAAAGATACAATAAAGAAACGTTACAAATTAAATTTAAAGGCAAAAATATCACCGAAGTACTCGACATGCGGGTAAGTGAAGCTATTAAATTTTTTGAAAATGTCCCGAAAATTTATAATAAATTGAAAGTTATGATGGATGTAGGTCTATCTTATATAAAATTAGGTCAAACGGCTCCAACTTTATCGGGCGGGGAAGCCGGTCGGGTTAAACTTTCAAAAGAGTTACAAAAAAAAGCCACCGGTAAATCATTATTTATTTTAGATGAACCAACGACAGGCTTACATACCAATGATATTAAAAAGTTACTAACGATCTTAAATCGAATTGTAGATAATGGCGATACAGTTGTAGTTATTGAACATAATTTGGATGTCATTAAAGTTGCCGATCATATTATTGATCTAGGCCCTGATGGTGGTGACGGTGGTGGAACCATTGTGGCTACTGGAACGCCAGAAGAAGTTGCAAAATGCGCTAATTCTTACACAGGTGAGTTTTTAAAAAAGATTTTAAAATAAAAAAAGTGTTACCAAAAAGTAACATTTTTTCTTAAGCTTATGTTATACTAAAATAAGGAGATGATTTTGTGAGCGATACAATTATAACAATCGGTGGTATTAGTATTAAATGGTATTCAGTTTTAATTTTAGTCGGAGCTATTATTGCTATCATTATGGCATTAAGAGAAGGAAAAAGATATAATTATGCGAAAGATTATATTTTTAATATGATGTTTTGGGCCATTATTTTTGGTATTATTGGCGCCCGTTTATATTATGTTTTATTTAACTTAAATCTTTATACTAATTTTTGGGATATTTTTAAAGTCTGGGAAGGTGGTTTAGCCATCCATGGTGGCATTATTTTTGGTTTATTAACGATCATTATTTATTGCAAAAGATATAAAGTTCGGACTCTTCGCATGACTGATTTTATTGTTCCGGGTTTGATTTTAGCCCAAGCCATCGGCCGTTGGGGTAATTTCTTTAATGGTGAAGCCCATGGGGCCGCCACTACTTTAGCTCAACTTCAAAGTTTACATTTACCTGAATTCATAATTAAAGGAATGTACATTAAAGGCATTTATTATCAACCCACTTTTCTTTATGAATCATTATGGTGCCTATTAGGTTTTATAATTTTATTAGTGCTTCGGCGATTAAAATATACCAAAGTAGGTCAACCAACCGCCTTTTACTTAATGTGGTATAGTGTCGGCCGTTTCTTTATTGAAGCTATGCGGACGGATTCCTTAATGTTAGGTGGTTTTCGCGTCGCCCAAATCGTATCAGTTATTTTATTTTTAATTGGTCTAGGTATTTTAATGATTACCTCGCGGCGTGGTCGTTTCGAAGATCTTTATAATAC
>CANQCH010000026.1 GCA_947589165.1 uncultured Bacilli bacterium | reverse complement strand
AAGATGATTAAAGATGCTGGTTTTAAATCTTTAGGAGTTCCCAATTTAAAAGAAAACGAAACCAATAACCAAAAGAAAATTAATTTAATTATCATGGGTATTATTGTTATTTTCGTTCTTTATTTAACGATGGGTCATATGCTAAATTTACCTGCTGTTCCTTTCCTTAATGCTCATCACTTTCCTTTTAATTATGCGCTTACGCTTTTAATTCTCGCTATAATTTTTTTAATTTATGGCTTTGATATTATTAAAAGTGGCTTTAAAAATTTATTGCATCAAACACCTAATATGGATACATTAGTTACCTTGGGGGTACTAGCTAGTTTCTTTTATAGTTTAGCAAATATGATTTTTACCGCAAATTACGCAACTAATTTATATTTTGAAAGTTGTATCGTAGTCATTTATTTAATTAAATTAGGGCGTTACATTGAAGAAAAAAGTAAAAATAAAACCCAAGCGGCGATTCAAGAGTTAGTTCAAATTACCCCGGAGAAAGCAATCCGTAAAAATAAGAAACTAATGGAAGAAATAACCATTGATGAAATTAAAAAAGGCGATATTTTAATAGTTAAACCCGGCATGAAAATTGCTGTTGATGGGAAAATTACGAAAGGCCAAAGTCATGTTGATGAAAGCTTTATCACCGGGGAAGCTAGTCCCGTTAAAAAGGCGAAAAATGATCAAGTTATCGCCGGGAGTCTTAATATTGATGGTACTTTGGAATATCAAGCCGAAAAAATTGGCAAAGATTCAACCATCAGTGAAATCGTACGTTTAGTTGTTGAGGCCACTAATACGAAAGCCCCCATTGCTAAACTAGCTGATCAAATATGTAGTTATTTTGTCCCGAGTGTTATTATTTTAGCCTTAATTGTCTTTTTTGATTATTTATTCGCCGGTTACAATTGGAACGTTGCTCTATCCACCATGGTAACTATCTTAGTTGTGGCCTGTCCTTGTGCTTTGGGTTTAGCCACACCCCTTGCCATTGTTACAAGTGTGGGAAAGGCAGCCCATCAAGGTATTTTAATTAAATCTAGTCAAATTTTAGAAATGGCACATCAAGTAGATACAATTGTTTTGGATAAAACGGGAACCTTAACTTACGGCCATCTCCAAGTTGCCCAAATTCATAATTTTAGTAAACTCTCCAATAAAGAATTAATGCATCAAGTGGCCGCCTTGGAAAGTAATACTAATCATCCCATTAGTTCGGCGTTTAAAGAATACGCCCAAAAAAGAAATTTACCTCCAGTTATAACCAAAGATGTAAAGATAATAAATGGTATTGGTTTACAAGGAAAAATTAATAAAACAACCTATTATTTAGGAAGTTATAAACTCTTAAAAAAACTAAAACTAGCTAATCCTTATGAAACAATAGAAAACGAAATGCAAGCAGCCGGTCAAAGTATTGTCTACGTCGTCGCCGGGAAAAAGATTTTAGCTTTAATTGGTGTTAAAGACATGGTCAGAACCGAAGCTAAATTAGCTATCCAAAAATTACAAACCCATCATGATGTCATCATGCTTACCGGAGATAATGAAAAAAGTGCCCAATTAATTGCATCAAATCTAGGCATTAAAAAAGTATATGCCGATTGTCTTCCCCAAGAAAAAACGAAATTAATTAATGAATTACTTAAAGCTGGGCATAAAGTCATGATGGTGGGTGATGGCATTAATGATGCTCCTAGCCTAGCGCAAGCTAGCATTGGTGTTAGTATGCAAAGTGGTACCGATATTGCCAGTAATACAGCCGATGTCATCTTAACCCAAAATAATTTATTACGTTTAGTTGATTTAATTAATATTAGTAAAAAGACTTTCCGGATTATTAAAGAAAATTTATTTTGGGCCTTTTTTTACAATTTATTAATGATTACCATTGCGATGGGCATCTTTAAAGCTTGGGGTTTAAGTCTTAATCCAATGCTCGCCGGCTTAGCGATGATGTTAAGTAGCTTAACCGTCATTTTAAATACATTACGTTTAAGAAAAGGAGGGAAGAAAAATGCTTAAAATTAAAATTGCCAAGATGAGTTGTGAACACTGTGCACATCGGATTGAACAAGGTTTACAAAGTATCGCCGGAGTAAAAAAAGCTACCGTTGATTTTACAACCAAAATAGCTACCATTACTTGTAAAAAAGATATCGATGTTAACCTTCTAACCACCAAAATAAGTGATTTAGGTTATGAAGTCGTAAGTGTTGAGGAAGATTAAGGATGAAAAAAATTGTTTTATTATTAACTTTTTTTATATTACTAACGGGATGTCAAAGTAATAAAAATCCAATTGTAACAATGGCCATTAAAGACTATGGCACAATTAAAATTGAATTATATCCCCATGTAGCACCAAATACAGTGGCCAATTTCGTTAATTTAATTGAGGATCATTTCTATGATAATTTAACATTTCACCGTTTAGCACCCGGTTTTGTCTTACAAGGAGGGGACCCTAATGGTGATGGCACTGGCGGTCCTAATTATACAATCAAGGGAGAATTTAAAGCCAATGGCGTTAATAATAATTTAAGTCATACAACCGGAGTTATTTCGATGGCTCGAGCGCAAGATTATAATAGTGCCGGTAGTCAATTTTTTATCGTCTTAAGTAATGATGCGAAATATTCACTCGACGGTAATTATGCGGCCTTTGGCAAAGTTATCTCTGGTTTTGAAGTCATCGAAGATATTGAAAAAACGGCCAAAATTGCTGATGCCGCGACAGGAAAATTAAAAGAAAATATCACGATTAGTAAAGTAACCGTGGAAACATTTAATCAAACTTATAAAGTACAAAAAATTACGTCTTTAACGTAATTTTTTTTAAGCTACTAATTTATTTAACGCATAGATTTTTTGGGATAAATCAGTCACAATATGGAAATCGCGATTTGCTTCGGTTGTTAAAATAACGACGATATAAGGACTACTATCTATAACTAAACCCACATCATGATAATAAGCCCCATAATAACCATATTTATGTAATGTTGTTGGTAGACCATCAAATAATAAATAATTATAATAATCATTGATAAAATAATTTTTTAATTCTTCCCGATTTGCTTGGGGAATATTTTCATTATGTAAGAAATTATATAAATATTTAAAATAGATTAGTTGATCATCAACGGTTGTATTGCCATAATAATCACTACTACCACGAGTTAAAACATATTTAGCCTCTAATTTTTCGCCATATCTTTTTAAATTCGTAAAACCAATGGTTTCGACTAAACGAAAATGAGCCGTATTATCACTTTTTTCAATCGCAGGTTTAACTAAAGAACGTAATTTATCAGTTAAAGTCATATTTTCATAAACGTATAAGGCATCTAAAGTCTTAATTAAACTAGCACCATAATAAACTTTATCGGCATTATATTTATAAGTATAATTTTTATTAATATTATAGTAACCAATACTAACATGATAATTTTTGGTTTGAATATATTTTTCTAAAGTAGCAAGATAACTATCAATATCATCCGTAGCAAAATCTAAAACCATGACTTTCCGTTTTACTTCACTTTTATTTCCCATTACATCACTAACGGTATAAGTAATGGTATAACTTCCCCCTTTAGAAGTATCAACATTACCCGTGATGGTTACTTTATCCGTGATGGTGCCATCACAATTATCAACAGCATTAAAGCCCGGTTCTTTATAACTATCCCCGACATTTAGATAAATAGTCGTATCTCCTTTTAAATTAATTACCGGTTGGGTATCATCACTATAAGTATAAGTTCTGCTAACTACCCTTTTATTATTAGAGGAATCAGAAACGCTATAATAAATTTTCTTGCCTTCCCGCGTTACTTCGACTTTATTAGTTAAATCACCATCGTAATTATCCCAAGCCGTGTATCCTTCTTCTTCATAAGCTTGACCTGAACAAAGGTTAATTTCCGTTGATCCCATTAATTTAATCATTGGTTTTTCGGTTTCCACCACTTTTACTTGCCGAACTACACTTTTATTTTCAAATGTATATCTTACTTCATAATTACCTATTTTGGCATTATTAATGTTATTTGCTATCGTTAAATGATTAGATATATCCCGACAAAACAGTAAATTACATTTCATTAATTTAGCTCCCGCATCAAGATACTTCTCTTTATATAAAATTTGGACTTGTTCATTCCCATTTAAAGTAAGTTCATAATGACAATAAAAGAACACAAATAAGAATAAAAATAAGCCTATTAAAGTACAAATAATTTTAATAAGTATACCCTTTTTATTTTTTAACTTCATAACCATCACTACCATATTTTATCATAAAATGTGCTTTTAGTGCTTATTTTCCAAACTATTAATAAATTTGGTAGCTCCTTCTAAAGCTTCATTATATAAAGTAAGAAAAGGTTTTAAATCTAACGCTAATTCTTCCGGCCGGTAATGATAAGCTAAAAAACGAAATTTAGGTGCATTAATAAGTTGATAACCTAATTTTTTTAAGCCATATTTATCTAACCGATATCTTTTTAGAAAGGGATAAACATAATTAACCGTTTTAAGCATTCTTTGACTATATTTGGCACTATGAAAATAGTTGGTAAAAATCGTATTTAATTCGGCAGCCATTTCCGTTGTAAATTTTAGTTTGCGCGGAATATCTAAATTAGTCATATCATTTAGTAAATAATCAATTTTACTTTCTAATAAAGCATGCTTATTTTCATCAAAATTACATTCCTTATTAATAAAAGGATGAACATAACTATCTAAAATTTCGTGAGCTAAATATCCATATAAAAAACTTTTTAATTGCCCATTATCCGTTTTAAGATATTGGGAAAATTTTTGAATATCAATTTTTTGTAATTCTTTTACCTCTTTGACATATTTACTTCTTTGGGGATATTCCCATAATTTAATAAAATATAACAAATCATGGCCTTGATTACCAATGATAAAAAAATCTTTATCTAATTCCATATTACTTAATTTTTTTAATAAATCATGGCCAAATTTATTGTGCGTTAATGTTCCTGCCATTAAATATCACCTTTATTCATTTTATCATAAATAAAACCGGTTTTTTAGTGAAAAAAAATAAATTTTAATATATAATTATAATGGTGATAATAAAATGAGTATAATTAAATATTTAATTTTAGGGATAATTCAAGGTTTAACTGAACCTTTACCAATTTCCAGCAGTGGTCATATTTTTTTATTTAAAACTTTATTTAATACCAATTTATTTAATTCCTTAAATTTTGAAATTATTGCTAATTTTGGTTCATTTATCGCCATTTTAATTATTTTTTGGCAAGATATTATGACGTTAATTAAATCCTTTTTTACTTATCTTTTTCATAAAGAAAAACGAAAAGATAACATTGTAAATTTTAAATATTGCTGGTATATCGTTATTAGTACGATTCCGGTCGGCATAATCGGTTTAATCTTTAAAGAAAGATTAGAAAATTTATATACGATTAAAGGTTTAGCTTGGGCATTTTTAATCACGGCGTTAATGTTATTCATCGTTAAAAATATTAAGGGTGAAAAAACGGATCAAGATCTTACCCTTAAAGATGCCATTATCATTGGTTTATTCCAAGCCGTAACAATTGTCCCCGGCATTTCCCGGTCGGGAACAGTTTTAGTTGCTTGTCTACTTTGTAAATTAACAAAAGAAACCGCCTTAAAATATACTTTTATTCTCTATTTCCCGGTCAGTATTGCCACGATGCTTTTAGGTGTTAAAGATTTTTTAGCAACACCCGATTTAACAAGTATGCTTTTACCATATAGCGTTGGCATGATTGCCGCCGGCATTGTTACTTATCTTTCTTATAAGTGGTTAAGTAACATCGTTAAAAAAGGCAAGCTATGGAAATTTTCCATCTACTGCTTGGTTCTCGCCATTTTTATCTTTATTTATTTTCGTTAAAATTAATGTTGTCGATGTTCTTCTAAAACAAAATGGGGAATATTCCGAATAAAAGGTGCGCAATAATAAGGCACATTACTTTTAACTACAATTTCATTTTCGGTAAAGTAAAACGTATCAATAGCATTATAAGCTTCTTCATTTTCTTTTTGAATAAAAGATTTAATCGTTAAAGATGCTTTAACATCATCATAAGTTCCATTACTAGTTACACAGATCATGCCTCGATCACAAGCAACAATTTGGGCAGAAAAAGAATCTCCATTACATACCATTACTAAACTTTTTATTTTGGCGTCACATAAATCAAAACAATTTTGCAATAAATATTGCAAATATTTAGCTTCATAATCATTTAAACCTTGATACTCAAATATTGGGGCACCAGTGTCCTTATCCATTTTCATTTAAATTCACCTAAAATAATTATATAGCTATTAATAAACTTAATGCAAGTAAAGTTTATTACATCAATTAGGATGTAAATTTGGTAAAATTTACCAATTCTATACGAAAATATTAATAGGTGATTAAATTGAGTATTGGCAGACTTCGTGAAATTAGAATTGATCGTAGAAAAACCCAAAAAGATATTGCTGATTTATTACATACAACGCAACAACAATATTCGAAATATGAAATTGGCATTCAAATGTTACCAATTGAGAAATTAGTTATTCTAGCGGATTTTTATCATACTTCCATCGATTATTTATTAGGAAGAACCGATGAAAGAGAACCTTATCCTAAATCTATTTTAATGGAAAAAAGTAAAATTTTAATTCAACAATAAAAAATGGTTAACTTATGTTAATCATTTTTTTCCTTTTGGCTTAAATTTTGGTAATAATTATATCGTTTGATTGCATTTTCTTTTTGAGCGGCTAAAATCGTATTAGCTAGAGCTTCATCTTTTATTTTTAAAGCATTAAAGCGCACTTCATTATTTAAAAATTCTTCATATAAAGCAAAATTTGGTTTATTACTATCCAGTGTTAATTTTTCCCCATCATAGCGCATTAATAGTTGATAACCACATTGGACGGCTTGTTTTTGTTCGGCCATACTACAACCCATACCCGATTTTATCCCATGTTCCACACAAGTCGCATAAGCAATAATTATCGCTGGTCCTTGATGTTCGTCGGCTTCTTTAAAGGCTTTAATCGCTTGCATCATGTTTGCCCCTAAAGAGATACTCGCAACATAACAATTAGGTATGGCCATAGCCATCCGGAATAAATCTTTTTTCGCCGTTTTCTTACCAAAATTAGCAAATTCAGCAACGGCCCCAAGTTTAGTAGATTTACTAGCTTGACCACCCGTATTGGAATAAACTTCGGTATCTAAAACTAAAACTTTAATATTTTCATTACTATGTAATACATGATCTAATCCCCCATAACCAATATCGTAAGCCCAACCATCGCCCCCGACAGCCCAAACCGTTCGGGTTGGTAGATAGGCGAGTAATTCCCGTAATTCTTTTGGAATGACTTTAGTTTCTAATTCCTTTTTAACTCTTTCAGTTACTTCTCTATCACTTAAATTAGCTAAATATTCCTCAAATAAAGCGGAAACATCCGGTTCTACAGCCGCCTTTGACTCAGTCATGATTTTAATAATTCTTTCTTGTTTTTGTTTATATGATAAATGGATACCTAAGGCAAATTCCGCATTATCTTCAAATAAGGAATTAGCCCACGGAATACTATAAGGTGTGGCCGGTACACTGCCCCCATAAATGCTAGAACAACCAGTGGCATTGGCAATAACTAATTTTTCGCCAAATAATTGGGTCAATAATTTAATATATGGGGTTTCGCCACAGCCGGCACACGCACCACTAAATTCAAATAAAGGCTTTTCTAATTGACTGCCTTTAATCGTAAATTTATCTAACGGATTTTTAAGTAAGGTCATTTTAGCAAAATCAACGTCATTTTTAATTAACTTTTGATGCATTGTTAAAGCTTTTTGGCCCATTTTACCCGGACAAACATTGGCGCAGACGCCACACCCGGTACAATCTTTTTCGCTAATCACAATTTTATATTTTAAACTTTCATTCCCCGGCAACGCTAAACCATCTTCTGTATTTAAAATGGGACGAATCACGGCATGCGGACAAGCTAAAGCACACATCCCACATTGAATACATGATTCTGGATGCCATTCGGGAACGATATTGGAAATATTTCTTTTTTCATATTTCGTTAAATTATTTGGAAAAGCGCCATTAGCAAAAGGCACTAATTTACTAACAGGAATTTCACTACCCTTCCGTGTATTAATTAGATTATAAATACTATTAGATGTCTCTGATGTTTCATCTTTATCTAAAATATTAACCTTTAACTCTTTTAAATTTGGTAATGCTTGGTTAATCGCCGTAATATTACTATTTATAACTTCTTCACCTTTGGTTATAAAGTCTTTTTTAACCCAATCTTTAACTAAATCTAAAGCTTCATCAACACCTAATAAAGATAGAATAATCGTTTCCATTATTTTACTAATTTTGCCTTTAATACCTGATTCTAACGCAATATTTTCGGCATCAAGATATAAAACTTTAATACTTTTTGCGTGAATAATTTTTTTAACCTTATTTGGTAATAATTCATTTAAGGCTTGATCATCTTTAACGGTAGCAATTAACAAAGTCCCGTTTTCTTTAATATTATTAACAATATCAAAAAGGCGGAAATAAACATCTTTTGTGACTACTACAATTTCTGGATTTGTCACATAATATGGTTGCTTAATTTTTGCCGAACTTATGCGCAAATTTGAAACAGTTACTCCACCACTTTTCTTCGAATCATATTCAAAATAACCTTGCACATATTTATCTAAACTTTCATGCACAATTTTTAAAATTTCTTTACTGGCACTAACCATCCCATCTGAACCAAACCCAAAGATTTTTATTTCTTGACAATTACTGGCCACATCTATTTCTTTCGGTTCAATACTTAAATTAGTCACATCATCCGTAATGCCAAGGGTAAAATTATTTTTTAAAGAACCATTAAGCATTTCAAAAACGCCATTGATATCGGCTGGGGTGGTATTTTTACTGGCAAGACCATACCGGCCCCCCACAATGTTAAGATCTTTATCTTTTAGAGCAGCACAAACATCTAAGTATAATGGTTCCCCCATACTACCAGCTTCTTTAGTCCGATCTAAAACGGCAATATTTTTGACGGTTTCCGGTAAAACATCTAATAAATATTTTTGACTAAAAGGGCGATATAAATGGACTTCGATAAGCCCAACATTTTTAAGTTTATTTACGACTAATTTGATCGTATCTGTTACACTTCCCATCGCAATGATAACATTTGTTGCTAAAGGATCCCCATAGTAATTAAAAGGTTTATAATCCCGATTAGTTAACTTATTTATTTCTTGCATATAGTTACTAACAATATCTGGCATCGCCGTATACATTTCATTACGAGCTTCCATAGTTTGAAAATAGATATCTTCATTTTCGGCCATGCCGTATTGCACTTTACAATCCACATTTAAAGCCCGATTGTGATAAGCTTTTAAAGCTTGTTGATCAACTAATTTTAACAAATCGGCATCGGCTAATTCATCAATCGTATTAAGTTCATGACTGGTGCGAAAACCATCAAAAAAATGAATAAAAGGTAAACTACCCTTTATCGCAGATAAATGGGCTACGGCCGCTAAATTTTGGGCATCTTCGACACTAGATGATGCAAGCATACAAAAACCGGTAGCTCGACAAGCATAAATATCTTGATGATCACCAAAAATGGATAAAGCATGAGTCGCTAAACTTCGGGATGCCACATGGATAACTCCTGGCAACATTTCTCCCGCGATTTTATACATATTTGGAATCATTAAAAGTAAGCCTTGACTTGCCGTAAAAGTTGATGCTAAGCTGCCACTTAAAAGGGCACCATGTAAAGCTCCGGCAGCCCCCGCTTCTGATTCCATTTCAACTACGCGCGGTTTATCATTAAATAAATTAAGTAAATTACTATTAGTTAATAAATCAATATTTGATGCCATCGGACTAGAAGGCGTAATGGGATAAATACTACACACTTCACTAAAAAGATACGCAATCCGACTACAAGCAGCATTCCCATCAACTATTTTCCGCATTATTATCACCTATATAAATTATAAAATAAAATCATCATTTTTTAAATATTAAATCTGCGGAATTACATAACTATCTTCATTTAATATCCAATTAGATAATTGATATTCTTCATTCAATATATTTACTCGAGGATTACTAATAACATAACTATTCATTCGTTCCAAAAATGTCTCATTTTTCATGTCTTCATAGCTATATTTTCCTTTTACATTATTTAAATTTGATTCAATTTGGTCAGATAAATAATAAACATTTTCTATCGATGTATTTGAACCTGATTGATAAAAATAGGCTATTCCCGTGTTTGATGTACTATTTAATTGTCCGACATTATAAACATTTCGAACTGTTATCATACCTTTACTTATGTATCCTAAAATGCCACTTGCAGAATCATTAACCTCTATTATTGTTCCTAAATTTGCACAATTATAGATATAAACTTCCGCAGGATTATAATTATTATTAGTAACTAGCCCAATTAGTCCTCCGGCTGGACCCCCAGTTACTTCCCCAATATTATAAGAATTTAATATTATAAATTTACTACTATAACTAGCATTACTACTAAGACCAGCAGCAGCTCCAATTAGTCCACCAGAATCATGGTCACTTAAAACTTTTCCGTGATTTGATGAATCTTTTATTACTAATTTATTCAAATATTTATTGGCTGTAGACATCTCTCCAGCTCCAATTAATCCTCCGGCTCGATTACCACTGTCCAATTCTATATTTCCAAAGTTATGACAATTTTCAATTGTTACAATTCCTTGTATCCAAGCAATTAAACCAGCAGATTGATTACCATATGATATGTTACCATAGTTTTTACAATTTTTTAACGTAACATTGGCAACAATACCATCAGTTGTATTTGTTGATCCAAGTATCCCACCATTTGAACCTGAATTGCTAAAACCA
>CANQCH010000025.1 GCA_947589165.1 uncultured Bacilli bacterium | reverse complement strand
TCTTTTCCTGGTAATAGATTTCCTTCTCCATCTTTATATGTTGTATATCTTAATTCATTACTATTTATATTTAAATAGACATAATATTCACCTGTCGCTGAATTATCGGCATCATTGGCGGTTAATTCCACTGTTCCTTTTACCCCATCCGCTAAGCTTGTTCCTTCTTCGCCTCGAACAAAGTTTTCCATACTGGCATTGATGGTTATTGGTACTTCTTCACTTTGATCTTCATCAACTACTCCTTCTTTAGTGGCATCAATATCTTGGATAATAAAGTTTAGATTATCCGTGGTACCAGTTGTAACATCAATATCACTACTTTGGCCCTTACCTTGTTGGGCTTGGAAGTAAGCATAAGTTGCTCCGGCAATCATAGCAACGACTGCTATAAGAGCAACAACAAGTAAGACGATGGCCTTTTTTTTGTTTTCTTTTTGGTTTTGTGTTTCTTTCATCTTATTCTTTCTCCTATTTTTTCCCATTTTATCAAAAAAAAAAAAAAAAAATCAAGTCTTACGACTTAAGTTTGACTATTTGTTTACTTGTTTTTTCTTCCGGCCTTTGCCTGGTCCTCTTTTTTTACCCGTTTGACTTTCTAAACCAGCTAGACCATATTGATGATATTTTCTTAACCATGTACAAATGGTGCCGGGACTTAAATGATATTTTTGGCAAATTTCCCACCGCGTAACGTTTTGTTCCAAATGTTCTAAAACAATTTTTTCTTTTTCTTCCGCACTACGCATATTATTTTTGGTTCCTTTTATTCTCGCCATAATTATCTCCTATATATTTTTATTATACATGATTGTAGATGTAAAAGCAAATTGAAAATTAATCACGAGGCTTCATCATTGGGAATAAAACAACATCTCTAATTGATGGTTGATTAAAAATTAACATCATTAAGCGGTCAATGCCAAAGCCTAAACCGGAAATTGGAGGCATCCCTTGTTCCATAGCTAATAAGAATTCTTCATCCATATCCATGGTTTCTTCATCCCCTTGTTCTTTGGCCTTTAATTGATCTAAGAAAGTTTCTCTTTGGGTCATAGGGTTTACTAATTCGGAATAAGCTTTACATAATTCGGTCCCTCCAGCAAGAACTTGGAAAACATCAATAACGCGTTTATCTTGATCATTACGACGCGCTAGAGGAATTAAAACGGCCGGATAATTATAAATAATCGTTGGTTCAATAATATCAGCGCGAATTAATTTTTTATACGTAAAATCAATAATTTGACTTAAAGATTTATAATCGGCTAAATCTTCCATCGTAAATAAATTTTGGGCAACTATTTTTTGTTTTAATTCTTGGGGATCTGTAATATCAAGGAAATCAAAACCTAATTTTTTGGTTAATTCTTCCACATAATTAATACGGTGCCAATTTTCTTTTCCAAAATCTAATTCATGACCTTGGTATTCAATTTTCGTAGTTCCCACTAATTCTAAAAGTAAACCTTTAATAAAACGTTGATAAAACTTTATATTATCTTCAAAATTCCAATAAGCAGCATACCATTCCACTTGCGTAAATTCTTGGAGATGTTCGGTATCCATTCCTTCATTCCGGAAACATTTGGCTACTTCGTAAACTTTGTCAAAACCCCCGGCGATACATTGTTTTAAATAAGTTTCTGGAGCTATTCTTAAATTACAATCCATATCTAAAGCATTATGATGGGTATAAAAAGGTTTCGCACTGGCGCCACATACGGCACTTTGTAAAATTGGTGTTTCAACTTGTAAAAAACCATTTTCGCCTAAAAATTTATGAATATAAGCATATAATTTACTCCGCCCCAAAAAGACTTTCCGGGCTTCTTCATTCATAATTAAATCGACATATCGTTCGCGATATTTAATTTCGGTATCCGTTAGGCCATGAAACTTTTCTGGTAAAACTCTTAAAGCTTTACCTAAAAACGCAAAGTCTTTAACTCGTAAAGTTTTTTCACCCGTTTGGGTCGTAAATATTTCGCCTTCAGCTCCGACAAAATCGCCGACATCAATTAATTTTTTGAAAAAGTCATATTTTTCTTCGCCAACTTCATCTACTTTAAATTCGAGTTGCATATCTCCTTCAATATCCCGAATTCTAACAAAAGAAAGTTTCCCCATCTTCCGTGCAAAAACGATACGACCAGCTAAACGAACGTTTTCCGTTCCATCCGCTAAAAATTTAGCTTCTTTTAAAGCATGCGTTTTTTCATATCTTTCTGGATAAGGATTAACGGTTTCCTTTATTTTATTAAGTTTTTCCATTCTAACTTGTTCTTGTTCATTAAATTCTCGCATAAATCTTCACCTGCTAATATTTTACCATAAAAAAACAATCTTAGAAACCTAAGATTGTTTTTATTACCTAAATCTTATACATTTTTGTTGTTTTTCTAGTTACATAGTAAGCGCCAATAGCTAAAGCTAAACCACTACCTAACACAATTAAAGGTAATGTTACACCTGTGCCAGGTTGTGTTTCAGTAGTAATAGTTTGTTCAACGATTTCTAAGCCTTCAGGTTGTAAAGTAATTTTACAAGAAGCACCTTCTAAATCTCTTGGCATCGTGACAGTGAAAGTACCAAAAGTTATGTTTGCATCACTTACACCAGCTGGTTCACTACTAAGTAATTCTAAATTAGTACCAGTCCCAATATTAGTCCAGCCTTCATTTAATTTTACTTCACCCATTTGAACTTTATCAGCAGGTTCTAATTTAATAGTTGCTTTCCAATTTGTAATAGCTTGATTGTTTTCACTTATACCAAAAGTACAAGTTGAAACACAAGTATCATCTTGCGTTAGTTCGCAATCTTTCTTACAACTAAAATCAACTTTAGCCGCTAAAGCATTAGGCATATACAACAACACACCAAGTACGCCAACTAGTAAAAAACTTAAAAACTTCTTCACACAACATCTCTCCTATCTCTATTATGTCTAAATTATATCATAAAAATACAAAAAACAACATATTTTTTACAAAATCATACTAAAAAGTGTAAATATGTGTTATTATATTAAAGACAATAGGAGAGATTTTATGAAGAAAATCCTGATTAAAATTAACAACAATACTTTAATCTTTAAAGAACGAAAAAAATTAAATTCGGAACATAAAAGTCTACTTAACACTAATGTTATAAGTTGTAACGAATTACTTTTTTCGGATGAATATCTTCTAAATAGTCCGAAAATCGTCAGTACCTTTTTAAAAGAATTAGCTCATTCTAATAATATAGATACCATTTTAATTATTAATGATAGTATTAGTTTAATAGTCTTAAATGTTATTAAAGATAATCCTTATATCAAAAATTTAATTTTAAAAGATGATGTACCTTTAAGTTATAAATTATGTGAAAAAATTACCCAATCATCTATAAAAAGTATTAATTGTTATAACATTCCCGAATTTATGTTAGAAATACTTGATAAACATCATATTTTAGTTGAATGTCGAAGTGAAATATTATTTCCTTCAAAATTTATGCAAGGTAATAATTTAAATTCTTATTCATCACTTTTTTATAAAATAACTTTACATTTAACTTTACCTTTTTCCGAAGCTGATGAAGAAGATTTCATTACTTTTAGTAAAATTAATAAATACTTAAAATATATTCATGTAAATCATGTCTCTCGGGCTGATCTTGAAAATATTGTCACGATTTTACAAAAAAATAACAAAAAAAATATTAAAATTATCATCAACGAAAATATTACGGATTTAAATACGATCGAATATTTACGTAATTATCAAAAAAAATATAGTAAACGCTATAAAATTGCTTTTAAAATTAATTATAGTGATTCCTATTTACAAGCTAATTTTATGAAACAAACTAATAATGATATTTTAAAATGTTGTGGTTTAATTATTATTTTTATTATTACTTTAACTTTTGCTTATGTTTTCTATGATAACTATGCTTCGATGCAAAAAGTCACTAATATTCAAAAAGATTTACAGAAAGTTATTGAAATTACCAATACTGATGACATTTTAGCGGAAGTTGAACAAGAAATTACCATTACCGAACCAGAACGAGAAACCATTAATCCGGAAGTTGCTAATTTATTAAGTGTTAATCCCGATGTAGTTGGTTGGTTAACCGTTAATAATACGAATATAGATTATCCAACTGTCCGGGCTAAAGATAATAAATATTATTTAACGCATAATATTTATGGCGAAGAAGATTATAATGGTTGGGTATTTACGGATTATCGTAATGATCCCTATAATATAAATGATAATTTAATCATTTATGCGCACAATCGATATTATTCCGGGGTTATGTTTGGCACCCTATCTAATACCACTAAAAAAAGTTGGTATAGTAAAAAAGAAAACCAAATTATCACTTATAAAACTTTAAATAAAGTTTATCATTACCAAATCTTTTCCATTTATAAAATTTATAAAACTAATGATTATATTGCGACCTCTTTTCAGGATGATAAAGCTAAAGAAGTATTCTTTAATAAGTTAAAGGATCGGAGTATTTATAATTTTAATGTTAATCTTACCAGCCAAGATAAAATTATTACTTTATCAACTTGTGCCGATGAAAATAACCGCATCGTTATTCATGGACTCCTATTAAAAGATTAAAAAAATCTCCGCGGAGATTTTTTTAATTTTTAACAATTTCACTACTATACCAGTAATAATGATCACTAGCTAAATTAAAGGTATGTTTATATTTAACTAAAGTATTAGGATTTATATTAGCCGTATATTTTATTTGGCGATTAGGCATAGTTAACCGTGTATCATTAAAACATTCTTGAGTTAATTTATTACATTTAATAAAATAATCATAAATAATTAAATTTTGGCCTTGATTAGTAATTTCATACCCCGTTTTTTGCCGGATAATTACATAATCTTCTGAGGCTTCCGTGGCTAATTGATAAATATAAAAGGTATTATCATCTTCATTATAAAAGGCTTCAATATTACCTATAGTAAAGTTTACAAAACCCTTTTCGTTTTCATTAAATAATTCTTTGATTGTTTGCCTAAATACTTCTTCTTTTATTTGATATAAAGGGATAATATTCTTTTGTTTAATTTTAGCCATTATCTCTGGGCTAAATTCTTTCACCACATAATCGGTAAGATTACTCTTTTTAATTAAATTTTGGTAAGCAACCATTAAGATATATTCTTCCGACAATGTCTTATATTTAGTGAAATAACCATTATAAAAAGTATAATTATTATCTTGAGCCTCAATATACATATTAGCATATAAATCTTCGACTTCTTGATCTGTAATATAGGTTGTGGTTTTTTCCTCATCGTTTTCAAAATCAAAAATTTTGAAAAAGGCCAAAATTAGAAGTCCTACCAAAATAATGACTGCGCCAACAACAAGTAGTAATTTTTGATATTTTTTCACTGGTTTTCTCTCCCTTAAATTAACCTATTTTATAACAATAAGAATCGTTTAATTTGGTTGTTCCACTACAAGTATAGCTATTAATAGTACAAGCTGAAGTATATTTAGCTCCCGCATTAGCGGCGGCGGTGCATGTTGGGGCTGACCCAACTGTACAACTGGTCGTACTTGATCCCGTCGATGCTACAAAATGATAAGCCGTATTGGCAGCCGCTGTCCAACCACTCGCACATGATGATTGATTATATAAATAACAGGTTTTATCAACTTTCGTTCCTGAAGCGCACGAATAGGTAGTTGTTGAAGATCGGCTTTGATAGTTCCAACATTGATATGGGGTGGCATAAGCGCAATAATTACAATTATGAGTACTTTCATATGATTGACAAGCTGATAAACTGCTACCAGCATTATAAGAATATACTTTCCAACAATAAGTACCGGATTTACCTGCAAAGTTCGTTTTTTCTGAATATCCTGATGGGCAATAATATGATGTACTAGATGATGCTGCTTTACTACAAGTATAAGATGCTGTATAAGCCGTACAAGTTTGGAATGTCGGCGTATAATTTTTAGTTGTCGCCGAAATAGTAGCTTGACATCTACCGGTATTTCCGGCTTGATCTAAAACATGACCATAAAAAGTATTAATACTTAATCCTAATGATTGAGAAGTATAGGTTGGCGTCGTTGAATTATTTATCCCACTACTAACTAAAGTACTACCACCTGTATCACCTTTCGAACCAAAACTTACTCCGGATGTTGTTACCGTTAAGGAACAAGTTGGCGCGGTTTTATCAATTTTGGTATTAAAACAATTATTACCGGTTATTTCATTAGTTACAGTATGTTTTGCCGCAAAACAAACATATTCTTCCCCAGCAGTGCTATCAGTTACCGAAGTCCCTGCCGTACTTGGTGTACAACTATTAGCTCCTTGGCAGTAATATAACGCCCCATTAGCTCCGCCACTCATACTAGCCGAAACCGTAACATTATTTTTCGTCCAAGTGGCATTATTAACACTACCACTCACATTAACAACTGGTATATCATCCGTCTTAAATGTATGTTTTTTAACTTCTAAAGAAGTATAATTATTATTATCAATAACTTTAACAAAGACCGTATATTGCGTATTTGCTGTTAAATTGCTAAACGTTTTACTATCACTTAATTTATCACTAGTTTGACAATCAGTGATTTCTTCAGGAGCAATAGAAGCCACATCCCCCGTTTTTAACGCATAACAATATTGATTAACATTACCACTACCATTAATACCATTGGTTAAAATCGTAGCTTGTTTCCAACCTATTTTATTATTAGCCACACTTTCAATATCCGGTTCTTTATATTTAGTTTTAATAGTGACTTGGTATTCATCTGAATAATTTTCATTTTCATCCATTACTTTATATTTTATAGCATAATTAATTCCTGGTTTTAAATCATTAAAAATCATCGTATTACTAGTTGATTCTTGATATTCACTATAAGTATCAGCCTTTTTAATACTATAAAAATATTTCGTAATTCGACCTTTAATACTTTGCGCTTTTACATCTAAATGAATTTCATTATAATCTGCTTCACTCGTATAAGTTGCTGTAATGTAACCACTACTTAATTGATAAGGATCGCTTTTGGTTCCATTTCCAGCGATAACATTAACATTTTCTTTTAAATAAAAGGTTGGTCTTACTGCTAAACTTACCTTATCACTTACTAAAGATATAGCCCCCGTATTATCAATGCTATAGACTTGATTATCCTCGTTTTTACTAATAGTCCATTCATCTAATCCCATATAGAGCCAATTATTATTTTTAATAGTTGCACTATCATAATTACTTAAATTATTTTCCCAATTTTCTGGAGTTGTAGCAAAGCCATAATCACTGACATACATTAAGCCAACATCTTCAACAATACTACTTTTTTGATTATCAATTTCTTGATCATAAACGTCTTTAATATTGCTTGCATCGGGAGCAATACTAGTTAAATCATTAACATGATATTTTTGTTCACTTATCATATCTTGAAAATTAGGTGTGTCTTTTAAATAATTCTTATAATAATTTTTATTTAAATTTTCGGTATTTAAAGTACTATTCTTCCAATTACCTATTTCCTCACTATTATCCCAATAATAAGTCGCAATATTAGCTAAATTAGCTATATCTCCTTGGTAGTTTTCACTATTTACTATTTCGCCTTCCTCGTAGGCAGCATTACTACCAAGTTCTTGTTTAGTTGCATAATCAGCTTTAATAATTTTCATTTGATAAAAGCCATTATCATCGTCATCATATAAACCGATAATCCGATACAAATTATTTTGGGGACATACATCATCAATAGAACCAAAACAAACATAGTTATTTACTTTGTCAGATGTTCCTTCATAGCGATAACTATTATCATTAGCCCCTGTCGCTTGATTTTCATCATGTACTAATAACTCATTAGCATCATCTTTTTTGGCATCCGCCAATAATCTATCTAGATTATATGTCACCGAATCTTTTTGCACAACAACTTGACCATCGATCTTTTT
The DNA here is from genome assembly GCA_947589165.1 of uncultured Bacilli bacterium. Classification (GTDB taxonomy): domain Bacteria; phylum Bacillota_I; class Bacilli_A; order RF39; family UBA660; genus Onthocola_B. The sequence continues at coordinate 3,149 of CANQCH010000025.1, read as the reverse complement.
ATCAGTATTTAATTGTTGATCAGTTACCAAATTAACAAAAGTTATGGTAATTTCCCAAACGTCAGTTATAATATGATTATCTTTATTTCCCTCTATTTCAATAGTCGCCGGAACTTCAATTTTTATTAAGCCTTTAGCTTCCGTAATATCAAAACCACCAAGTGATTTTCCTGATTTATCAGTAAAAACTGCTTCATGATAATTTAAATTTTCATCATTTAATTTAATTCCTGATGTTACTTCCACCCCATTTTTTAAAATAGTTAAATATAATTCGGGGATAGGGACATAATTACTTAGATCCGCTTTGGCTTTGGTTTCTTCATCCGTAAAATAAAGCGTATTTTCGGGACTAGCCGGAACATTTTTAGGATGATAACTACTATATTGTAAATCATTCGTTTTAATATTGATATACGCATAATATTCTTCATGTGCCGTGTAATCAGCATCATTGGCAATTAAAGTAGCAGTCGCGGTTACACCATCGGCTAAACTATCATCATCGGCACCAAAATTAGATTGTGCAGCTTGAATGACAATAGGAATTTGTTCATTTAAATCACTAACATTTTCTTTAGAAGCATCTAAATCAGTGATATTAAAATTTAAGTTATCTACCGTGCCGGTAGTAACTGTTATATCATTAGCACTACTTCCTGTATTTTGGGCTTGAAAATAAGCATAAGTTGCACCAATAATCATCATACCAACAACTAAAAGAGGCATAATAATTAACATTATCGTTTGTTTTTTATTTGCTTGTTGTTTTCCCATAACGATCTCCTTCTTTATGTGCCACCAATTCTAAAATCATTATAACACTTTAATGTTAATATTACAATCCAAGAAATAAAAAAAAGCCAAATGGCTTGGCTTTTAAAAATCAGTTACATTACTACAAGTATAACCCTTATTTTGATAATAAGCATAAACTTCCGTATAAGGACTTGGGAAAGTACCTCCGGCTTCACTATTTAAAGCATCGGTTGATAAATTGGTTCTTAAAGTTAAAGTTAAATTAGCATCATCATATGTTGCTTGACCCATAACATTGTTATAAGTTAATTCCGCTGGTTTTTCGCCAACAGCTGCTTCATAATCTTCCTTATTTGCAAAATTATAAGTAGTTAACCGATAAGCATAATTTATAAATGCATAACCATTGCCAGAAGCAAGATCACTCGCTCCAATGGCTATATAATCATTTACTGTGCCGGTAGCTGGTTCAGTCAATGGTAAAGAACAACTAACGAAAAGTCGAACTGGTGTTGATAAAACTACTAACGAAGCCGTTAAAGTATTAGTTTTACCATTTTGATCGGTAACCACAATATTAACATCATAATTTCCCGTTTGGGTTAAATGCGAATTTATATCTGTTCCTTCCGCAAAAGCATAAGTACATTCTTCGCCACTACAAGTATCAGGTATAATAAATTCTTCCGCTTGATATTCGCGAGGTGCTTCACCTTCATTAGGTACAGCTGCATAAACTTCTTTGGTTTGGGCCGTTAAAGGCGTAGTATCGACTATTTTTATTGCCCCTTTATAAGTATCGTTACCACAAGTAACAGTAAATTCATAAGCCCCTTCTTTAGTTATATCAACTTCACCAGTATTTAATTGACAATTAGTAGCGCTCGTCCCGGTAATAGTTGCATAATCAGCAATATTAGTCGATAATTCTGCATTTAAAGCACTTTCTACAGTTTTCGTCGTAACACTAATTTTTTTATTATCTTGACCTAGTTTTAAATAATAATAAACGCCATAAGCAATAGCTCCCAATAAAGCAACAATCAAAATAATAAATACTACTTTATTCATTGGCTTTTTCGCCTTTGGTTCTTTTTGAGCCGGTGGTTCAGTTCCCACATTTTCGACGTTATTAGTTTCTACAAAACCATTACTATTAACATTACTCGTTGCACTATATGTTGTGCCCGGAATTGGTTGTTCAATAGGGCCTAAATTATTATCGGGTACAGGATTTGGATTTGTAGTTCCCAGCATACCATTGTCCACAGCCGGACTTACTTCTGGTGCGACTGGCGCAACCGGTGTAGGTTCCGGATTCGATTCAAGTGTTTCAGATGGCATAGGATTTAACGAATCAACTGTTTCATTTGGATTAGGATTACTGGTTACAGTTGCGTTTTCGGCATTAGTTGCTTCTCCACTTGGATTAGCATTTACAGTTTCTGGCGAAACACTACCCAAAGCAGTAGCGGCCATACCACTATCATTAGTTAAATTAGAATTTGCTTGATTTTCTTCATTCATACTATCAGCCCCTTATTTTAAATCATATCTAAATTATACATTTTTAATTACAAATTTGCAACAATATTTTTAAATTCTTGTCCACGATCTTCAAATTTGACATAAAAATCTTGGGAAGAACTCGCTGGCGAAAGTAAAACCACATCACCAGGCTTAACATTTTGGCTAATTTTTTGCATAGCAGCCGCTAGAGTATGACACGCATAACAATTTTTATTTATTTCTTCGGCATAAGTAACTACTCTATCCGTTGTACTACCAATCGCGTAAATATTTGTAACCATTGCCATATAATTATCTAATTCATGAAAATCTTGACCGCGATCTAAACCTCCTAAAATTAAATGAACCGGTTGTTTAAAAGTTTTTAAAGCCGTAATCGTTGCTTCATTATTAGTTGACTTAGAATCATTATAATAAGTTACCCCATTAATTACTTTAACTAATTCTAATCGATGCTCAACTCCCCCAAAATTTTGAAAATATTCTTTAATCGTAGCCATATCCCAACTAAATTCTTTAACTACCAATAAAGTAGCCAAAATGTTTTCATAATTATGGTTACCTTTTAATAAAATATCTCTTAAATCTAAAACTTTTTGCCCCGCGATAAATATGCCATCTTGGTTGAAATAATTTTCTTGATCATTAAAATATATTTTGGTACTTAAAATATCCGTGCTTACTTCTAAAGCATCTTTATTTTGATAGTTAATTATCGCTTTATCGGCTATTGTATGTAAATTAAATATTTTTTGTTTCGCCTTTTTATAATGTTCATAACTACCATGATAATCTAAATGGGCCGGACTAATATTAGTTAACACACTAATATCCGTTTTAAAATCTTTGACATCATTTAA
>CANQCH010000024.1 GCA_947589165.1 uncultured Bacilli bacterium | reverse complement strand
ATCATCTCCTTTATTAAATTATACCAAAGAAAAAGTAAACACATCTTTTTTGTGTCTACTTTTATCTTACAACTTCAGTAGGGCATTTTCTTTTTTTATGATTGATTTACTTCCATAATGACAGGTAGGATAATTGGTTTGCGACCAGTCAAACTATTGATAAAAGGTAAAAGTTCTAAAATAATTTGATTTTTTAAATCTGTATAATTATATGGATTTTTTAATAAGAAATTATTAGTTATTTCGGCGATTTTATGTTCAATTTTTTGGATTAATTCTTGATTTTCATTAACAAGGACAAACCCTCTGGCCGTAACATTTGGTTTAAGTAAAAGCTTTCGTTGTAAGGTATTGATATTTAAAATCGTAATTAAGATGCCATCTTGGCTCATTAATTTCCGATCTTTAATAACATTGGAACCAATATCGCCGACCCGAGAACCATCAACATAAACATCGCCAGCTTGAATTGTTCCTCCGCGGGATACTTTACCATCAAGTAATTCGACGACATCACCATTAGAACAAATAAAAATATTTTCTTCGGGAATGCCACATAGTTTACCAATTTCGGCATGGCGTTTAAGCATCCGATATTCCCCATGCATCGGCATAAAATAGGTTGGTTTAATTAAACGTAACATCCATTTTAATTCTTCTTCTTTAGCGTGCCCTGAGGTGTGAATATCACTAAATTCGGTATTCGTAAAGACTCTAACTCCTCTTAAATATAATTTGTTGATAATGCGATTGATACTTTCTGCATTTCCCGGGATCGGACTAGATGAGAAAATAACTAAGTCATCATTTAAAAGGGAAATTTGGCGATGTTGACCATTGGCAATCCGCGATAAAGCGGCAAGTGGTTCGCCTTGGGAACCCGTACAAAGAATACAAATTTCATTACGTTTTAAACTTTTAGCTTGATTAGCGTCAATAAATAAACTTTTATCATTAATTAAATTATTATTTAAGGCTAAATCAACACTATTTTCCATGCTGCGGCCAAAAACCACGATTTTCCGATTATATTTTTTACACGTTTCGGCAATATGTTTAACTCGGTAGATATTTGAAGCAAAGGTAGCAATAATAACCCGGCCATGATGTTTAGCAATAATATCATTTAAGGTTTCATCAACTGCCGATTCGCTTTTAGAATAGCCACTAGATAAAGCATTAGTCGAATCACTAAGGAGTAAAGTAACTCCTTTAATACCAGCATCGGCCATTTTATGAACATTGGCCATTGGGCCAATTGGCGTTAAGTCAAATTTAAAGTCACCGGTTTCAAAAATAACCCCATTTGGTGTTGTCACTTTAATCGCAAAACTATCGGGAATAGAGTGCGTAGTATTTACAAATTCCACTTTAAAATGTTTGGTTTCAACAACTAAATCCGAAGTAATTAATTCATAATTATCATATTTAATATTGCGTTCTTCTAACTTTTTCGTTATTAAATCATGAGCAATTTTGGGCGTATAAATTTTTGGAATATGAACGGCTTGAAGTAAAAAAGGAATTCCCCCAATGTGATCTTCATGGCCATGGGTAATAAATAAACCCTTTATTTTATCTTCGTTTTTCTTTAAATAAGTGATATCTTGAATAACGTAATCAACGCCTAAAAGACTTTCTTCGGGAAACATAACCCCGGCATCAATTATAATTATTTCATCGTCGTGTTGGATAATATACATATTTTTTCCAACTTCACCTAAACCACCTAAAGCAACAACCTGCGTTGCAGTTTTTGTATTATTCATTAATATTTTCCTTCTTTCTTGGTTTTTAAAGATTAATTTCGTTAATTATTATACAATAAAAATCGAGCTTTGTCTAGAAAAGGGTTTTAATTAAGTGTCAAGTAATAAAAATTGCGAAATAATCGATATTTTGTTATTATATATTTAGCAATTTAGGAGGCAATATGGGATTTTTCAATAAATTAAAAAATATTATAAAAGCGAAAGAAAAAGAAGAAAATAAAAATGTTACTAAGTATGAAGAAGGTTTAAAAGAAACCAGAAAAAACTTTGTTAATCAACTTAATATTTTAGGTTTAAAATTTAAAAAAATAGATGAAGAATACTTTGAAGAATTAGAAAATATTTTAATTATGGCGGATATTGGGGTTAATACGGTAATGAATTTCATGGACCGTTTAAGAAAAAGAGTTAAATCCGAAAATATTACGAATCCGCAAGAATTACAAGAAGTTATCGTTGATGAATTATTTATTATTTATGTTGATAATGATAGCATGACCGATAAAATTAATATGGCTAAAAGTGGTCCCACGGTCGTTTTAATGGTGGGGGTAAATGGCGTCGGAAAAACCACAACGATTGCCAAACTAGCTCATAAATATCATAAGGAAGGTAAAAAAGTAATGATGATTGCCGGCGATACTTTTCGGGCGGGAGCGGTTGAACAATTGAAAATTTGGGCGGATCGCACCGATTCATTATTTTTTGGTAAGGAAAATAGTGATCCTGCGAGTGTCGTTTATGATGGGTTAAAGGAAGCTTTAAAAGCCAATGTCGATATGGTTTTTATTGATACGGCTGGTAGACTGCAAAATAAAGTTAATTTAATGCAAGAATTAGAAAAAATTAATAAAGTAATAGGAAATATTATCCCCGAAGCACCCCATGAAACTTTACTTGTAATTGATGCCTCAACTGGCCAAAATGGGATTATGCAAGCTGAAGCCTTTAAAGAAATTACTAATATAACAGGAATTGTTTTAACAAAGCTAGATGGTACAGCTAAAGGTGGTATCGTTTTAGCTATTAAGGAAAGTGTTAATTTACCCGTTAAATTTGTGGGATTAGGGGAAACCATGGAAGATTTGATTCCTTTTGATATTGAAAATTATATTTATGGTTTATTTAAGGATATGATGTAATGGAAAAGTTTGTTTATTATAATGCTTTATTAGATATTTATGGTTTTTTATTAACTCCCAAAAATGCACAAATTTTTCAGTTATATTATGCGGAAAATTTAACCATGCAAGAAATTGCTGATGCTATGGGGGTATCTAAAAGTTATATTGGCACTTCAATTAAACATTCGGAACAAAAATTAGATGCTTTAGAAGCTAAATTACATTTATGGACTAATCAAGAAAAACTTAAAAATATTTTAACTTTAAATGATTTGGCGAAAATGAAACAAGAATTAAAAAAATTATTAAAATGATTGCAATAATCATTTTTTTTCTTGGTTAAAAAAAGGAAATGGGTTTTAAAAAGACTATATATATAAGTGAAAGGAGGAAAAATGATTGCCTATGGGAAAAAATATTTTAGTCTTTTTATAATTGGTATTTTATTAATGGGGCTTTTTATCGAAGGTTATTTTTTAACTCAATCTAAACCGGTTACCTTAAATTCAGAAGAAATTGCGTTAGAAGAAAAAAATGAAAATGATGCTACCGAATATATTTGGGTGGAAATTCGTGGGGCGGTTAATAAACCGGGCGTTTATGAAATGCCTTCGTTTAGTGTCGTTAATGATGTTATTGGGGTTGCTTCGGGCCTAAAGGAAGATGCCTATACCGATAATATTAATTTAAGTCAAACAGTTGAACCAAATATGGTGATTAATATTTATACCACTAAAGAGTATGCTAAATATAAAGCAAGTAATTTACTGGATAGTTGCTATGTGCAATCTTATGATATCAGCAATTGTTTAGACGGCTATAGTTTAATTATGACCAATAGTGAGAAGGCCCAAAATAATGAAAAGACATTGGTTAATATTAATACCGCGGATAAAAATACGTTAATGAGTTTAACCGGTATTGGCGAGGCTAAAGCTAGTGCGATCATTGATTATCGCGAAAGCCAAGGTAATTTTAAAAATATTATCGAGATAAAAAATGTTCGGGGTATTGGTGATACCTTATATGAACAAATAAAAGATTATTTAACAATTTAACTTATTAAAAGGCAGTATGTGATAAACAGGAAGGAGGCAATAAGTGAAATTTTTAAATAAAATAAATTGGGGCTTTTTAATTTTTGTGATGGTTTTTATGGCAAGTGTTATGTCCGTGAAGGCAGCGACATTAACTTATGAAAAAACCGAACTATTTTATGAAAAGAATGATGCTAGTGATAATTATTATGCGGGAACTTTAAAAAAATTTACGATTGATGGGCGAAATGCTTATTGTATTGAACCGGGTGTGGTCCCCGGAACTGACCAATATAATGCGGGCGATTGGGAATTATCCAATATAGATAAAGATGTTCAAAAAGATATTACCTTGTATGCTTATTATGGTTATGATTATCCGGGCCATCAAACTCTAAATTATCGGGCGGCTACGCAAGCTTTAATTTGGGAAAAAGTCCAAGGCAATAATACGGTTGTTACTTTTTCCACTGAAACCAAAGGTGGTGGTGAAAAGGTTGATGTTTCGACCGAAAAGAATGCCATTTTAGCTTTAGTTCGAAAACACCAAGATGTACCATCTTTTAGTGAATCAAAAAATCATGTTCTTTTGGGCAAAAATATTGAATTGAAGGATGCCAATTTTAACTTAGAAGATTTTGAAGTAATTAATAATGGTGGGGCTAAAGTTTCCATTTCGAGAGAAAAAATTGTGATTACCCCCCAAAAGATTGGGACCATCAAGTTGCAATTTCGGAAAAAAAGTAGTTATCAAAGCAATTTTGTAATTTATCATGCCGATAAGTATCAAGATTTAATTAGTGGGGGAATATCTTATCCGGTAACATTTAATGTTGAAGTAGTTACCGAAGGAGGCAAAGTAGCTTTAGAAAAATTAGATGCGGAAACCGCAACTAATAAAGCACAAGGTGATGCTTCTTTAAAGGGAGCAATATATGGTTTATATAATGAAGCAAACGATTTGGTGGCAACCTTAACCACTAATGAATTAGGGCAAGCTGAAAGTGAGGCTACATTACCATTTGGCAAGTATTATTTACAAGAAATAAAAGCAAGTCCCGGTTATGAATTAGATAAAACAAAATATGATGTTATGATAAATGAAACGAAGAAAGTTACGGTCCAAGTTAAAGAACAAGTTATTAAAAAAGAATTTACGTTTATTAAAGTTTTAACGAACGGCAAAACAGGTATAATGAGTTCGGAACCTAATGTTAAATTTGCTATTTATCGTGCCAATGGTGATTTGGTAGGGACATATCAAACAGATGCTGAAGGTAAATTTAGTGTTACGTTACCTTATGGACACTATGTCTTAAAGCAACTAGATTCTATTGAAGGTTATGAAAAAATTCAAGATTATCCCTTTGAAGTTAAAGAACCGGGACAAGAAACTAAAGTTTTTGCCGATAAAGAATTTACGGCTAGGTTAAAGATCCAAAAAATTGATGCTAATACGAAAGAAAAATTACCTTTAGCTCATATTAAATTTAAAATTTATGATGTTACGTGGCAAAAATATTTGACCCAAACAATTAGCTATCCGACTGCCCAAACTATTTCAGTGTTTGAAACCGATGCTAATGGTGTTATTTTAACTCCTTATCCTTTAGATTGTGGTACTTATTGGTTAGAAGAAGTCGATGAGGCTATTCCTGGTTATTTATGGAATAGCGAAAAACTGGAATTTACAATTAATGAAAATAGTAATTTTGAATATACCAAAGATTATGGAGCAATTATTAATTTAGAATTTCCGAATTATTCTGTTTCAGGTACTATTTTACTTTATAAAGAAGGAGAGGCTTTAGAAATTTTAGATAATCAAATTGTCAAACAAAAACATCCGTTAGCTAATGTTTTATTTGGGTTATATGCTAAAACGGATATTTATGATTCCTTAGGCCGATTAAAATATGCCGAAGGGGCGAAAATTGGTGAATATCAAACGGATGAACGGGGCTTTTTAAGAATTGAAAATCTGCCGTTAGGAACTTATTATGTGCAAGAGTTATGTACCATCGATGGTTATATTTTGGATACAATGCAATACGAAGTATCTTTACAATATAAAGATCAATATACAGCGGTTGTTATCTCAGAATTGCATCTTACTAATGAGAAAGCCCAAGGACAATTAAAATTTCTTAAAATTGATGGGGATACGCAAAAAGCGCTTGCCGGAGTAAGTATTGATATTTATACATTGGATGATAAATTAATCTATTCCGGCACGACCGATCAAGATGGCTTAATTAATTTAGCTTTACCCTTAGGCCAATATTATTTGGTAGAGACTGCCACTTTAGATGGTTATGAACTGGCGCCGGAAAAAATTCCTTTTGCTATAACGAAAAATGATGAAGTAGTGGAAATTAAGTTAGAAAATATGAAGGTGCCAGATACTTATAAAGAAGCTTATGATTTAACTAAATATAGTTTTATTTTTCCTTTAGGATTAATCTATTATGTTTTTAAAAAGAAAAGGGCACATATTTAAAAGTTTTATCCTTTTATTTTTAATTCTTCTTATAAGCGGTCAAAAAAATAGTAGTATAGTTAGTTTTACGAATAATCAAAGAAATTCTCTAACTGATAGTTTCTATCAAAAAGATATTACGCATAATTCATTTTATATGCAGCTAGAAATTCCTAAATTAGCTTTAAATCAAAAAATATACGCTTTAGATTCTAATTTAAATCAAATTAAATATAACGTTACTTTACTGCCAGCATCAACTTTACCAAATGTGGAAAATAGCGAAATCTTTCTTGCCGCCCATGCCGGAAGTAGTAAGATATCCTATTTTCAAAATTTAAATTTATTAATTGAAGGTGATGTCGTTTATTTAATATACGATGGTTATAAATATACTTATCAAGTTAAAGAAATAAAAATAACATCTAAAACTAATTATGTATCGATTCAGGCTAAAAAGGGATCTAAAACTTTAACGCTAATTTCTTGTTTAGGGAAAGAAAAAAGGGTAATTGTATCTTTAGAACAAACGGAGGTAACACAATTAATTTAGCAAGTAATAATTATTTTTCATTAGTCATAAAACTTAATAGAGGTTTAGATTATGAAAAAAGTGTTAATTTTAATTTTCGCTTGGGGTGCTTTTTTAGGTTTGGTTCATGCGCAAGGCGATTTTGCCCCGACAGCTAAAAGTGCTATTTTAGTTGATGCAGCGACGGGTAAAGTTTTATATGAAAAGAATGCTGATGAAAAATTACCGCCGGCTTCTATGACTAAATTAGCCAGTATGTTAATAATTATGGAATATGTTGACAGTGGTAAAATCAGTTTAACTGATCGAGTAGAAATTAGTGCCGAGGCAGCTAGCATGGGCGGTTCCCAAGTATTTTTAGAAGCTGGTGAAGTTTATACGGTTGAACAATTATTAAAAGGAATTGCCATTGCTAGTGGTAATGATGCCGTGGTGGCCATGGCCGAAAAAATCGCGGGCAGCCAACAAGCTTTTGTGGATTTAATCAACAAACGTTTAAAAGAAATTGGGGCCACCAATACCACTTTTTTAAATGCCCATGGTCTAGATACAGAAGGTCATGTTTCAACTGCTCGGGATATGGCGACGATTGCTTTAGAATTATTAAAACATCCCCAAATATTAAAATATACTAGCATTTATGAAGAATATTTAGAAAAAAATGATGGGTCTAAAACTTGGCTAGTTAATACCAACCGTTTAGTTCGGTTTTATGCCGGCGTTGATGGCTTAAAAACCGGTTTTACGGATAAAGCCGGCTATTGTTTAACGGCAACCGCTCAAAAAGGGAATCTTCGGTTAATTAGCGTGGTCATGGGTGAAGATACTACCGAAAATAGAAGTAATGACACTGTTAAAATGCTAAATTATGGTTTTAATACATTTAAATTAAATACTATTAAAAAAAATACGGAAATTTTAGGCCGTGTACGCGTGGAAAAAGGGAAACAAGAAGTCGCTAGTATTGTCTTAGTTAAGGATGCTACGGAATTATTAAAAATCTCCGAAGAAAATAAAAGTTATACCTTTAATGTCAAAGTAGATAAAATTATTGCTCCCGTTAAAAAAGGTGATGTGGTGGGAACTGCAGAAATAATTGATAACGAAGGTAATATAATCGATGAGGTTGATGTAACCGTCAAGGAAACAATTGCTAAGGCTAATTTATGGGATTATTTATGGAAAAATTTAAAAGTACTTGCGGCCGGAAAAACGATTATTAAAAATTAAATTCTAGGTATCTAGAATTTTTTTAATTTGGGCCTTATATTTAATCTATGTTATAATAAACATACGAGGTAAAAGATGGGGCGACGAAAAAAGAAAAAAACAATCAAATTTAATAATTACTTAGCTTTTGTTTTAGTTATTATTTCCTTATTAACTTTAGGCTTAGTTTATTTAATTGATGTTTTACCTTTAAATTATTTTAGTGTTTTTTGTTTAGTAGTTATTTTTTTTAATATCATGCTTATCTGGTTATTAAAGGTAAATGGCAAAGTGCGAAATGTATTAGGCATTTTAGGTAGTATTGTTTTAATCATTATTGAAACTTTGGGTATTAGTTATGAATTTAAAACTTTAGATTTTCTAAAACAATTTGGTTTTAATAATTATAAAACGGAAAATTATTATGTTGTTGTGTTAAAAAATAGTTCTTATCAAAATATAAAAGATTTAGAAAAGCAAAAAATTGGTCATTTAGCTAATCGTGATAGTATTAACAAAGCTTTAACTAAAATTAAAAAAGAAATTAATTTTACGGATCAGATTTTTACAAGTACTGAAGAAGAATTAGCTAGTTTAATTAATCATGATATTGCAGCTTTTTTAATTGAAGAGGCCGAATTAAACATTCTAAAAGAAGAAAATGTTGAAAAAGCGAACTTAATAACAACAATTTATAGTAGTAGCGTTGAAGTAGCTATTCAAAATGTGATGAAAGAAGTGGATGTTACTAAAGATGCCTTTAATGTTTATATCTCGGGTATTGATACGTATGGTAAAATTACGCAAGTATCTAGAAGTGATGTTAATATTATTGCCAGTGTAAATCCTAAGACGAAACAAATTATTTTAACTTCGATTCCCCGGGACTATTATGTAACTTTAGCTAATTATAATGCTAAAGATAAATTAACTCACGCAGGTATTTATGGTATTGAAACTTCAATTGCCACCCTTGAACAACTATTAGATATAAAAATTAATTATTATATAAAAGTTAATTTTACATCATTAATTAAGATTGTAGATGCTTTAGATGGGATCACTGTTAATTCTAAGTACAGTTTTACTTCCAAAGATGGTTATACTTATACTAAAGGGTTAAATAATTTAAATGGTCAAGAAGCTTTATCTTTTGTTCGCGAAAGGAAAGCCTTTAAAGAAGGGGATCGGATGCGAGGTGTGAATCAGCAAGCGGTTTTAACGGCCATTATTAATAAAGCTTTGGAACCGAATATCATTATAAATTATAATGATTTGCTTGATGCCGTATCGGGGGCTTTTATCACTAATATTAATGAAGAAAGTATTACTAAAATGATTAAAAAAGAATTAAAAGAACCAAGTAAATGGCAAATTACGAGTATTAATTTAAATGGAACTGATAGTTATGATTATACCTATAGTTATCAAAAGACTAAGCTATATGTTATGGAACCAGATTTAGAATCTGTGGAAAACGCATCAGATCAAATTAAAAAATTATTAAAAGAAAACTAACCAAAATTAGTTTTCTTTTAATTCAAAGTAAATATCACGTAATTCCATAGCCCGTTCGAAATCCAAGTTTCTGGCGGCTTCTTCCATTTCATCTTTAATTTGAAGAAGAAGATTTTGTTTTTCGCGTTTATTCATTTTGGCTGGTTTTTCTTTGGCAACATCATTAGATACAACTTCTTTAATGTCTTTAATAATAGTTTTCGGTATAATATGATGTTCTTTATTATAAGCTTCTTGGATTTGACGGCGGCGATTCGTTTCCGTGATTGCTTCTTGCATCGATTCACTTACTTCATCAGCATACATAATAACATGGCCATGGGCATTTCTAGCACACCGCCCAATAGTTTGAATTAAGCTACGGGTGCTTCTTAAGAAACCTTGTTTATCGGCATCTAAAATACAAATTAAACTAACTTCCGGAATGTCCAAACCTTCCCGTAGAAGATTAATGCCGACCACACAATCGTATATACCTAAACGTAAATCATGAATAATTTTAAGCCGTTCTAAAGTTTTTATTTCACTATGCAAATAAGCGACTTTAATGTTCATTTCTTTTAGGTAATTTGTTAATTCTTCACTCATGCGAATGGTTAAAGTTGTTATTAACACCCGTTCATTTTTGGCTTTGCGTTCATTAATTTGGGCAATAATATCATCAATTTGGCCTAAAGTTGACTTAACTTCTAGGGAAGGATCTAGTAAACCAGTCGGACGAATGATTTGTTCTACATAAGTATTATTAGTTTGGGCTAATTCGTATTCTCCCGGGGTGGCTGAAACATAGATTGCTGTATTAATTTTTCCTTTAAATTCTTCAAAAGTTAAGGGGCGATTATTTAAGGCACAAGGAAGACGAAAGCCATAATCAACTAAAGTTTGTTTCCGCATTCGGTCCCCATTATACATCCCCCGAACTTGAGGTAAAGTAACATGGGATTCATCAACAACTAATAAAAAATCAGAAGGAAAGAAATCAATTAAACAACTAGGTGCTTCTCCATCAGCTCGTAAAGCTAAATGTTGGGAATAATTTTCGACCCCATTGCAATAACCAGTTTCTCGGAGCATTTCAAGATCGTAATTTGTTCGTTCGCGAAGTCGTTGTTCTTCAATAAATTTATTTTGTTTTTTTAGTTCTTCTAAACGTTCCTTTAATTCGTTTTCAATTCTTTCGATGGCAATGGCTAACTTATCTTTAGAAGTAACAAAGTGTGAAGCGGGCGAAATCGTAATACTTTTTTTACTTCCTAAAGCTTCGCCCGTTAAAGGATCAAATATAGTTATATCATCAATATTATCTTCATCTAAAGTAATTCTAATCCCTTTAGCTCGTTCATTCGCCGGTACCACGTCAATATTAGCCCCGCGAACCCGAAAAGTTCCGCGGTGAAAGTCTAAATCATTTCGTTCATAAGTCATATCGATTAATTTATTAATAATATCATTTCGTTTAATCTTTTGCCCTAACGTTAAAATTAGCATATTTTCTTCGTAATCTTCTTTATCCCCAATCCCATAAATACACGAAACGGAAGCCACAACAATAACATCGGCATAGTTAATTAAAGCACTCGTCGCTGCATGCCGTAATTCATCGATTTCATCATTAATTGAAGCATCTTTTTCAATATAAGTATCACTACTAGGAACATAAGCTTCTGGTTGATAATAATCGTAATATGAAACAAAATATTCCA